>DAOVJU010000069.1 GCA_030632095.1 Chlorobiota bacterium | reverse complement strand
TTTCTTTAAAATAGGGGGAATATCTCCAGTCCCATGGACCTGGTTTCTTGCTGTATGCAGAAGATAATATTCTTTTATCGGTACACCATTTAGAAGGAAGGATAAAGGTTTTTGATGGTCTTACCGAATCGATCAGCTGTAATAATGTTTCTCTCATTATAATTTTTCTTCAACATTTTCAAAAAAGTCACTTTCAGGCATCTCACCTTTAGGAAATTGTATAGTCATTAAATGGCCTAGCTTGTTTTGAGCATCCTGAATTTCTTTTAAAAATTTATCATCCAATAATGCAATAGTTGCACCTCTGGCAGATTCACCATTCTTCAAAACCATTTTTATAATCTCATCAACGTTATTATAGGCCACTTGCCTCCGGTTATCGTAGTAAATTTTTAGAAGTGTTATAAAGTGACCATGGACCACATCACGAGTATACGATAAATTTAGTTTTTCTTCCAGTTCCAGCTTCTTCAAATTGGCCTCTATGCTTGCCTTTTTATATTGTGCTGTGTATAGCAGCTTCCTGGGATCTGAAGCAGCCACAACCTTCAGGTACTCCTTGGCTTCGGTTTCACCTAACTCATCAATATTGATGCTCTTTAACAGTGTTTCAATGGAATCATCAGCATCTTCTTTGCTGTTGTTAGCTGCAGGATCTGTTGAACCATTGCTTTCATGTTCATCCGTTGTAGGGTTTCCCTGGTTGCCATACAGGAACGGAGCTTTCTTGAAAAGGAAGAATTTGTTTTTTTCATCTTCAGTATCAATTTTTCCAGCAGCATTGAAAACAATTTTCTTATCACGCCTTACCCAGTTTGAAACTGTTGCCCTGGTAACACCGATTTTTCTAGCAAGCTCTGAAGATTTTATTTCCATGAGATTCCAAATATTTTAAAAATATCTTGCATACATGTGTACACATTAAATATAATATGTATTCAAGACTGTCAACCAAGGATTAAAAAAATGTTTGATTCTGCGAGCACGGCCCGGCATTGCAAGCAATTCCTACCTACGAGAGTTCCACACAGTACCTTTTTTCTTTGTAAGTTATTGATACATAAAAACATATAACTTCCAGAAGTCAACATTTATATAGAGTTGTAGTTACCAAACGTCAAACAATAGTATTGATTTGAATAAATCAAGCAGGCTGTTGATTGTTGAAGATAAAAAAAAGGCGCTCAATTTGAGCACCTTTATATATCATGGTGATGTTTATTGTTATAGTACCGGCTGAATCCTTTCGATAGGAACCAGTCCTTCAACACCGTGAACCTGAACAACTATCTTCTTATCATCTTCCCTGGCAGATCCAGCAAGCATTTTGGTGTGTGTTATTTTCTTCTTGTCGGTGTATTTTACATTCGTTCCAATAGGATGCTTTTGATTGAATGCACGTATCTTTTCCTGTAATGCAGTAAGCCTCTTTTCTGGTTTCTTTTGATCCATAATAAACCTTCCTTTAGTGTGAATGGATATGATTATTTTATTTCAATAAACAGCTTCTTCTTATCATGATTATCATAAGCCTTAAATATTCTATCGTATGACCTATTGTGTCTATTGTGGATTGTTTTAATATAACCCTTCTGCAAGTGATTCCTAATCCCATTAAAAAGAAACCAGGGATTTTTCAAATATATATCATATTCATTTCTAAATAAAGTCTTTGGAATCCTTGTAACAATATCATAACCGTTAATAAAATTAAATACATTCAATCCAAGCATCCTTGATTCAAGCACACCAGGCCTTGTCATATGTCTAGGACACCCGAAGGTGATACATTTAGTGGTCTCTTTTTTAAGGTTCTTCACCAGGTGCCTATGAAGATACACTGCAGGTGGTCCACCTCTTGAATGGCCCACGGTTACTATTGGCTTATTGGGATCAACGATTCTTAAAACCTGATTAATATCATCTTTGAATCTTAAAAATATTTTATACATATCATGGTGGAACATACCTTTCCCCCACTTACCCTGTTGAACCAATGGATGTATATTAATATTTGAATACCATCTTTTGATTAATTTAACATAATTCTTTTCATCAACAGTATCTTTTATATCTGTACCTCTAAAAGAAAAAACAAGAACATTTCTATACTCTATAGCCAGACAATAATCTAGATCATTTTGCATCGATGCATGGCTTAGTACATCCCAATCCTTAAAAAAAGGATGATCCTTTTCAGGTTCTTCATAAGCCAGATCAGCCAGCAATATCATATTAACAACATCTTGGTAATTCAAATTCATATCAAACACATTACCCCCTTTATACAAGTTCTAAAAAATCAATTTCCTTTTTTTTCAATGGACAATCTTCTTTATCACAACAATCTGCTGAAGTGCAGAACCAGCCTAATTCTTCATAAATAATAGCATTTTCACAGAATTTAAGAACAAACGGATCTTTATTTTTATACTTATCAGCTGCAGGTTCTCTTTTAGCTGTTAATTCAATATAATCACAATCTTCATACCACTCTTCAGATCCTAAAGCAAGAGCCTTTGCCTTGCCTGGTGTTTCATGAAATACAATAACACATGCTTCTTCAGTCCTGACATTATAAGCCTTTATTTTCGCCATTTCAGCCGCACAGATTGCAAGGCTTTTTGGTTTCGGTTTTGTGTTTGGTGGTCCTCTCATCTTTATTCCTTAATTTAATAATTATTAATTATTATTTATTAATTACCCAAACAGCCTTACACTCAAGGCATTTAAACTTATCTTCTTTTATGTCGATAATCATATTTGAATTACACCGGAAACAAACCCTTTCTTGGTTCGGTCTAAGCTGCCTTAGAAATTCAATTTTCCTTTCAATATTTGAAATTAACAAACCAAGAAAACGCCTTTGTTCTGGAACCATTTGCACCCTTAAATTGCTATTTAATGCACCAATAGCATCTTCAAAAGCATCGATGTGTGATGTGTAAACAGAAAATGGAAAATTACTTTCTCTTATTATTCCATTTAATTCCTTTGCAGCAGCTGCAATTTTTTCAGCTTTCATTAGACATTTTTGAAAGTCTTCAGCTATTGGAATGAGATCTGCTTGGCCTATAATAACACAGAGCAAATTAAATATCTTATGCCTTTTATCTGAATTCATTATTCCCACCCGTAGACAAGGTTTAAACATTCACCATCAATTTTAAAAGCACCTATTGCACGATGCTGAACCCGAACACCAAAAGGATTTTTAACACTATAATCCATTTTAACAATGAGCATATCACCGTTAACCTGGTAATTAGTCCTTATATGTTCAAATGTATCAGGAACAATCAGTTTTTTCCTTACAGCCAGCTTAAGAACTGAATGACTACCATCATATGAAAATTGATCCTCTATCATTTCCTGCCTTATTTCACTTGGTGTTTTAGGCATTAGAGCACCGATAACTGCAATGAACATTCCGAATGAAAAAAGAATGATAACCAGCACAACAAGCCCTTTTTTAGGCCCTTTCCTATTAATACTATTCAACATCTTTTTCATACCAACTCCTTTTGATGAAGGTTTAAAGATAATTGTTCAATCTTAATACCACTATGGATCTGCAAATTCTTAAAATCAGAAACATCTTCAATATCAATATTAAATGGTCCTTGTCTACCTTTTATATAAATTGGTTTCGTTAATGGCTTAACATCTTTTAAAAACAATCCAAATCGATTAATTTCACCGCAATCAATACAGGCTCTTTTCGAATGAGAAGAATTCAACCAGCCCACTCTATAAACAAAAGCAGTACATATCACAGCACCATAAATCAACTTATCTTTTTGATGTTCCAAATGGTTATAGTTTACAAACTTTTTAGCAATTGAAAAAGCTTTTCTATCGTATTTCAAACCGGCATGAATAGCAATTGTTTTACCGAGAAAACTTTGAAAACGCTTATGAAGTCTGGTTTCAATTCCCTTGATTCCAAAGCTGGCCCAAAAGGCCCATGGCTGATACATGCTAATTGCTTTCATATTACATTGAATAATGAAACTTAAAATATCTTCCAGTCTCAATTTCAACACAACAATCACCTGAATATTCATCACCGGTATAACCACCATTAACCTGTTGATCTACCCAACATCCCTTTATATGATCATAATCATCTTCTTCCTGGTAATCACCAACAGGGATATTAACAATTGAAAAACCTGCAACACTTTCAGAATCTTCCAACAACAACATTAAATCATCATAGAAATCTTTACCTTTCAGCGCCCTGATAAGACTTAAAAGCCTTTGATCTCTTTCACCAGCTGCTCTTTCAGTTTCCAGAATATCATTTACCAGAAAATCATCAAAATCAGAATTGTTATCCATATTAATTTACCTCCTTGTTAAGTTTTAAATCTACACTTCTTTCAATCTATAGGCTGTTTCAAACATAGCTTTTACCACATCTTTTCTATTGGCATTAGAAACATAATTTGCAATTCCAGGTTCGCAAAAGTCAAAAGATAATAACACAAACCCCAATGGATTAAGATGGTTATCAAGCTCTTTTGCTATCTCTTGATAATTTGGTGATGGTGATTCCTTTGAAACCATAATAGATTCAACACGAACGTTCCAATGGTCCACTTGATCAAAGAACACAATCAACGAATGAATAAAACAGGATTCTGGTGGTGTGTTTCTAGGATGGCCAAAATAAACACCATCTTTTTCTTCATCTTCCTTTATTATTACCAATTCTCTATGGCAAAACGGACACGGCAAAGGTTTATTTTTACTCATAACTCCACACCAGGCACACCCGTTTTTATTTCAGGCACACCATGTAAAAAGTTATTACATTTTAAAGGGGATCTGGTACAACCAGTAACCCTGCGATAGCACTTAAAGCACCTTAATTGATTCCATGTCATTGTGCTGTATAAACATTTAAGGGCTTCTTTCATATCAATTCCATTACTTTTATAATCATCCAGGATGGCTTCTAATGCTTCAGATATATCAGGATTACCATCAATATCCTTTTCAGCTTTTAATAATTTAGCCTGCAGATTGTTCACTTCAGATTCCAGAAAAAACACAACACCGGAAATATTCTGCAGCATTATAGCAGGATACTCTTTCCTTAACTCATCATTATTTATTTGTGCCTGCAGTTCTTTTGCATTATCTAATGCAGATCTCATTTCATTAAATTTATTCATCCTTTTTTCCTTTTCTCATAGACACGGTTACAGGTTCCATATTTTTCAATTTTCTCATCACTGGCACACCACCACTTTTATCAACTGTTGCAATTGGCTTTCCATCTTTCGGTTCAGTCCACCGGCCAATTCTTTTTAATTGTTCTTTCCATTGCATAGCAACCTCTTCAGTACAGTGTGCAACCGCATCAGCCCACGTAGGATCACGGCCATACTCTAATTGAAACCACATACCATAAGGAAAGCTGTGCGCATTGTGTGGTTGTGAAGGATCATGTTTAGTTGCGCACACTTGGCAATTACCAGGTGCTGCTGGCAGCATATGAACGGACATAAATTATCCCCTTTCCCAAAACTTCTTACACTCTTCAGGAAAATCAGCCTGCAGCTTCTCCTTCACTGCTTCATTAACAAACTGGTGGATACCCTTCAATTTTCCATGAACTTTCAAATGGTTCAACACCTCATATATAGGCATTGAATAATTCATGGAACTCTTCTTGATACCATGCTTAACGAAATCAGCAACATCAACATTTGCAGATTCTTCAGTTTGTTTAATTATCTTATCTGAAAGTGAACCCCCTGCAGCAGCCCCTTTTTTAATTGAATCAAATTTGCTCATTATTTCCCCTGATCAGGTTGAAGTTTATTTTTAAAATAATTATCTCTAGCCTTTGCAGATCTGTGCTCTGCTCTTTTATCCATAATCTTTTCATATACATCAGCTTCTTTAATTGGAAACAGTTCAAACACCAGCTGCAGAAAATACTTTGCAGCCCTGGAACTTTTAAACCGGTCCAGAAAGACACTTTTCCCTTCTGTAATCATATCATCCAGCATTTCATCATGTGGAATAATTGTATCGGTTACATTCTTTGGATACATCACATTAAGAGCCTTAATGAATTCCTTATGCTTATTCGTTTTAATACTGCCTTGAAATGAAACATCAACATCATTTGGAACAATAACAACACTATCCATGGCCCGGTTCAATCCATTGGTTATTATTGTTATAATTTCATTCAATCCAGTGAAGGAAAACTGTTTCAAGAGTGTAGGTAATATGAAGAAATCAGCAGCTTCCAGTGCTATTTCATTCTGAATCAATCCGGAACCTGGTGCACAATCAATAAAAATATAATCAAATGGATTTGCTTTAATAAATGAACTCAATACAGACCGGTCTTTAAATTTAACATCACCAATCTTTGAAGAACAGGGTACACAATAGAGATCCGGAACCCTTGTATCGTAAATACCATAATTATGAAAACTGGAATACAATATTTCACCACTATAAAGATAAGAAATATCAACTGCTCCCATTTTCACACCAAGCCCGTTTGAAAGATTATGCTGTTCATCATTATCAATACACAGCACACTGAAACCGCAAAGGGCCAAAGCTTCAGCAACGTTTAAGGTGATGGTAGTCTTACCAACTCCACCTTTTTTCATAGCAACCGCAAAAACTGTTGATTTTTTCATAATACTTCCTTTAAAGTTGTGGTGTAAACTGTTTTTTTCCGTCCCGATCGAACCATTGTCTATACGGCCCCACGATACTATCTATTTCAAGCTTAATGGTATCCTGTGTTCTTGCATGCCTTCCCTTGTGAATGTGCTTTATGGCCCTGTTGGTGTAGTTGCTGCCGTGTATATCATTAATTATCTTTGCAACCGCATCATAATTAGGTGTTAAATAGGTATAATCAATTGTTTTTAGCATGAGAACCTTTCTGTTTTTTATCATCAACCATAATTATATTTAATTCCTCCATCTTAGTTAATAAATGAAGAACATGAACTTTCGGAATCCTATGATGATCCACGGGACCGAGTAACCCATTCACATCTGCGATTATGGCCCGTTCAGATTTTTTTAACTTATTAATGAAATATTCAGTTATGAAACCCTTTTCAATACAATACTTCTGGTGCTTCTTCCTTTTTGGCAATACCTTTGTTTTCAGCTTATGCATTGCCGGTAAATATCCTTTTGCATAATAAGATTTAAACTTATTCAATTGATACCATGTAGAAAAAGGCAGGTAAAAGAATAAAATAACAGGTGAGCAGAATATCATAACCGGAATAGTGATGAATCCAAAAATCAGCAGCAGGATCAGTTTAAATATATCAAACAGCCTTGAAACCAGCATTGATACATCATAAGCAATATTGCTTAATAGAATCAATACCATTCTCCAATAACCTACAAACCTGGCCTTTAGTATTACCATTGAAGCTTTTCTTAAATGCTCTTTTTTCATGCAGATCCTTCCTTTTCTTTTTGTTCAGCATCATTACAGTATAATAAAAAAGCCCTTAATTTTATCAAAAATTCAGGTGCTTCAGGATTTACTTTTTTAACTCTCTGATAATAGGGTTCCTTCTCTGCTTCATCCATATCATCAAATACATTTTTAAGCTTTTCAGTATTATCTGTTTCTTCCTGGATCTGCTTCTTTTGAAGCATTGTTTCAGATCTTCTTTTGTTAACATTCCTTCTTGCCACTACTGCCGGTTGCTTTCCATTATTAATAAATGACTTCAGGCAATATCTAACACTCAGTTTTAACCATTTATCTATATCAACAGGGTTTGCACGGTCCATCCTGTTGAAAACATATTCAGGAAAGCCAGCCCTATCATATTTCTTCATTGAAAAGATCTTTTCAAGAAGCTCCGGGCTGGCCCCTGTTTCAACAAACTTATCTGTTAATTCTTCATACATAATTATTGTTTTTCTCCTTCTGAACCTTCCCATGTTTCAATTAAAATACCCTTCAATCCTTTGCTTTTTATTTCTGAATCGCAATCCCTGACGGCCATTGTAAAAACAAAAATAGAAGCAATAAACAGAACAAACATGATAATTCCAAAAGTTTTATTTGTATTGTGAATTTTACCTATACACATAAGTTTTCCTTTCTTGTGGCCAGGATAGGGAAGTTCACACCAGGCTTTTTTCCCATTGATTCTTTCGCTGGCCCTGTAATTAATCTTCAATTTTCCGGTTACATCAATGATCATTTTAAGCCCTTACAGAGGGGTTGTTGTTTTTACCCTTCAAATAAATCCTTATCATTTCACAGGTTCCATCAGGATCAACACAACACTGTTCTTCTTTGCATGCTTCACAAAAAGGGCTTTCAGATCTCGTTATACTTTTCATCTTGTGATAATATGGTTGTATGATTTTTTCATATTTCCTTCCAAACAGATCAATTTCAGCAGCTATTAATGCACCAGCCTTAACCAACAAATCAAGTCTTTGTTCTTCAGAATATGTTTCAGGATCTGGAACCAAAATATTTTCAGTATCATCTTTTTTATTTGTATCAAAAGATAAACGTTTATCCCAATTCCTAGACCAATCTGAAGGATAAGGATCTTGAAAAAGTATAGAATTAAAACCAAAGTTTTTTATTTCATACAACCTAACAGGTGAAGCATAACAACATGCAACTAAGGCCAGTTCTGATTTATCATATTCATCATCATGTGCAGCACTCCAGCCTTCACTTTCAATTTGCCTTATTCTTTCTGCTTGAATCAACTCGGTTCCTATTGTCATATGACACCCCTTTTTTTAATAATTCATAATTCATAATTCATAATTATTTTACTTTGATTCATTTTCCTTCTTTAAATTATGCAAATCCATGATTGCTTTTTTGGCAAGAATAACATCTTCTATTTCAACAACCATATAATGAGAATCAATAGCACCACAAAGGATTGCTTCAGGATGGCCTTGAAGAATAGTTTGTGGTTCTTTGTCGGTTGTCAGAATTGAAACAACTCTTCTAACTTCTTGTTCAACATCTTGGAACTTTTTTAAATCGTCAATAGCTTTAAGCATATCAGCAAGAAGAGGTTTTCCTCTCAATTTCAACTCCTTCAGATTGGCCTCAGTGCTGCCTTTTTTTAAACTGTCTTTAATTTTAGTTTTAAAGCTATTGACAAACCACTTTTTCATTTTCTCAAATGTTTTTCTATTAACAAACATTTCATAATCCGGTAAATGATCTGTAACACTTATTTTTATTCCATCGAATAACCCAAAAATATCAGCCATTGCTATCCCCTTTTTTGTTTTTGTATGATCCCTGCCCGGAAGAAGGCGAACATCTAATAAATTCACACCTTCTAGTTCCCAATCTGAAACCTCATCAAAATTCAGTTTGGAAAATTTATTTCGTTTGAACATAACATTGTCATTCCTTTCAATATTTCAAATCAGCTGCATAATGTGTAAATCCAATTGTTTCAGTCAAAGTTTTAATATCCCACCCATTTACAAGAACACTTGCATCATCCTGATTCATACTAATATGAAAACATTTAAATTGCCACACACCACAAGGTTTCTGAGAAAACAGATAATACTTATCATATTCAAGCTGTTTACCGTCACCGATCGGAAGCCATTTCAATTCTTTTCTGCGAGATTCAACAAGTTTATATTCAATCCATTCCTGATATTCTAATTTTGATCCGGATTGAATATATTCTGAAAATATAGCTGGATCAATAGCAGCTGGAACCTGTTCTTTTAGTTGTGTGCCTATATCGGTAATAATGTTGTTTAAATTTATTGTTTCACCATCAACAGCGCTTTCACGATTTTCTTCTACCTGGTGCGCAAAATCAACAAGAAAACCAACGGCTTCTTTTGAAAGATTTAAGTGTTGCACAACACACCCCCTTGTTCAGTTATAAACTATTAACCTACAATGGTAATTCTTTCTTTTAGATAATCATATACATCACGGACCAAATCGGCTTCTTTTGATTTATTTTTAAAAGAATGTTTAACCCTCATGTAACTGAGAACCTTTTTAAATTCCGGTAATTCAACAAAGGGATCAACGGTTTTTTTCTTTTCCTTGCTTTGCGCTTCATGGATTGCAGCCAGTTCAGTATTCAGCATTCCACACTTCTCAACAATATGTTTTTGTGAAGTTGATATATCTATTTCACGAACTTTCCCATTCAACCCAACAGCTTCCAGAATCCAGTTGTATCCATTGAAATAGAATCCATAGTATTTAGTTTCTGTTATTTTTTCTTTTCCCATCATTCCCCCTTCTTAATTTCAGGCATAACTTCTGTAGGTCCTACACTAGTACCTTTTATCACAACAACACTACTATAAATAGCTAAAACTTCACGCCCTGAAAAGCATGCAAAACCACCGGTTTTATCACAAAACATCTTACGATTAATATTGTCTATGTGTTTACAATAGTGACAAATCCAATCAGATTTGATAACTTCAGTCTTTTTCACATTTTCCTTCAGCTGCTTTGCAACCTCCAGAACAGTTTCAAGAAGCATTTTAATTTCCGGATTCCTATTGGCACAATTGATATATGGATAATGTCTTTTATAATCCCGATAATTATGGCCGTTCAACTCCATAT
Organism: Chlorobiota bacterium; assembly: GCA_030632095.1. GTDB lineage: Bacteria > Bacteroidota > Bacteroidia > Bacteroidales > B39-G9 > JAADFW01. Next base: position 25 of record DAOVJU010000069.1, on the reverse strand, counting down.
GCTTATCAAAACCTTTTTTTGTAAA
>DAOVJU010000471.1 GCA_030632095.1 Chlorobiota bacterium | reverse complement strand
TAAACATGCAACAAATATAATGTGCATGACCCAAAACACTCTATTTTAAATCATAACAACCTATCTGGCAGATAGTTGTGTTTGTAGAATTTTTTCATTCACAAAACAGGAAATATAATATATGCCTTTTCGAGTAAATCGATATATTTTTCAATTGTTCCTTTATCTGATCCCAGAAGTTGAGCCAGCTCATTATAAGAAACTTCACTTCCTATTTGCAATGCCAGAGCTTTTAATATTTTTTCTAATAAAGCAGGTTTTTGAATTTGATCAAGAATGAGTAAATCTTTATATAAGTAGCTTGAAGCCAGGGATTTTAAAAGTTTTTTTTCAATCCCTGTATTTAAAACAATATCGGGATAATAACCGTATATCAGACGATGTTCCAATAGTCGTTTTTCAGGCAAAAAATTATGATGATTTACCATTTCACCAAAAGAAAAGGGATGAAGATAAAACTCAAATTTGCGGCCTGTTAGCGGTTCTTTTATTTTATTTGCCAGTTCAAATGCCGAAGAACCGGTTGCGATAAGCTGAACATCTTTAAAATTATCATGAATTATTTTTAAGACCAGGCCTGTTTCTGAGATACGTTGGGCTTCGTCTAATACTACAATTTTATGATTCCCAATAATGAGTTTAATTTTTCTAAGCTTCGTTTAACCATAGGCTGATAAATTAACTACCTCGTAGCTGAACTGACAAGGTATAAATCAATAAATTATTTTCATGTCACAGCGCCTCATCGCTAAAGCTTTATCACAAGTGTCAAGCTGTGGGGAATATAACCAAAAGATCCCGATATGCTTCGCTATCTGGATCAGTTCGACTTAATAATTTTTATTCGTTTTAAACTTTAAAAATTATAGTCTCACTGATTTAATCCAAACATACATAGTTTTCGATTTAAATAACAAAATAACATAATATTATTCGATTATAAAAGCTTTTTATATAATGTAATAGGGTAAACGGCAAAGAATTTTGTAGTAGTTTATACCGAAGTGTGTACATTAATCCGATTTTAATCATTTCATCATTAAAACCGGAATGAACATCTTTCGGTATATCTGAATGTAATTAATAATTCCAAATATGGAATTAGTAAAACATTTCAGTATATATTCCTGGAATGTCTGAAAAAAAATAAGCCTGGCATTGCAAGCTTGTAATTTGTTTTATAAAAATTTGGATTTAGAATTACTTTTCAGTGTGTAGGAGAATTGTCCAAATTAAAATTAGTTTTTAGAGTTTTTCATTTATATTCTTCCAGCTAATAACATCAATTCCTTCTGATCTTTTTTGATCTTCTTCCCCTGCATATATAACTTTCCCCTTGTTTTCGCCTGTTAACTTAAACCAATAACGTATATTTTTAAAAAACTCGTTGTGGATTGTTTTCCCTGCCTTAATTTCAACCGGTATTATTTGACTAACATCATCAATGATCAAGTCAATCTCCCTTCCTGTTTTATCGCGCCAGTAATATAAATTTATATCCTTACCATGATTAATCTGTTTTTTAATAATTTCAGTTACAACAAAACATTCAAAAAGTGCTCCCTTCAAAGGATGACTTACTAAATGATCTGGTTTAGTAATGTTTAGTAAGGAACAAGCAATAGCTGTATCGTAAAAATAGAGCTTAGGCCTCTTGACTATTGTTTTATTGTAATTTTTATAATAGGGTTTAAGTAAATATATAATAAAACTACTTTCCAAAATTCCTATCCACGATTGTATGGTTTTAACATCTGCCCCTACCTCTACTGACAAAGAAGTATAATTTAATTCTTGCCCTGTTCTTCCTGCAAGTAATCGCATTAATCTTTCAAAAACCAATAAATCTGTAATGTTTTTTATTTGCCTGACATCTCGTTCTATGTATGTTCTAATATAATTTGGAATCCACTCTTTAGCTGGTATTTGTCTGTCATACAATGGGGGATAAAAACCTTGTAATATATAATCATTTTCATTATATGGTATATTAATAGAATTCAGTTCTTCTAAACTAAAAGGAAGTAAGTTAATATAAGCTACCCTACCAGCAAGTGTCTGTGATATTTTTTCATCAAGCAAGAAATTATTTGATCCGGTTAGTATAAATTGACCGCTTTCCTTTTTATTATCCACAATTTCCTGTAAATAAGAAAATAATAATGGAGTGCGTTGAACTTCATCCAAAATTGCCCCATCAGGATATTGTGATAAAAATCCTCTTGGATCATCAATAGCAAATTGCCGGGAATCAGGATTTTCTAAATTAACATATGGTTTTAAAGGAAAAACTGTTTTTACAAGAGTTGTTTTACCAGATTGGCGTGGCCCGGTAATAGCAATTACCTTAAACATGCTATACAATTCTTTTAATCTTTTTGCTGCAATTCGATTAATCATATTGTAAATATATGGTATTTTGTGGAATTTGATTCCATATTTTTCTGTTTATTTTCAAGATACTCCAGGAATCTCTAAAAAAAAAGAGCCTGACGTTGCAGGCTTGTAGTTAGTTTTTTAAATACTAAAAAAGGAAAATCCTGATGAATGTTTTCCAGCATTTGAGATGAATCAAAATTGAAATTTGAAAATAAATCAATATAAATAGATTTACGGTATCCGGTTTTTAATGCCAGTGCTGTAACCCCAACAAGATAAAACCCCTGCAAATATTCCTTACTTTGTAATTTTTTATCAGCTCCAGTGTTGATGTTTCAATGGAATCCTGGTGTAACATTTGAATTTATTTTTAGGCACATTAAATAATTTCACCATAAAATTAAGTGTTTTAGGATCAAGATAGTTGATATTACATAAAACATTAAGAACTTTGTTTCGTCCATAATATTCTATAATCAAATTAATTTCTTTCAAATCCCCAAAATTGAATACGCGTGAGATAATTAAGTGCTGGTCAACTTCTGCATCTAATTTATTAAAATCAATATCCAAAAATATTGGTTTTTTAACCGCGTTACAATGTTGTTTTGTTGGTTCATTTGTTTTGATTAATTTATTATCAAAGATACTTAAAAAGGGGAGTTTTGTGAGGGTGGTTTTGGATGAATCAGAGTATAAAAGCTGTTTCATTATTTATTTGGAAAAGCTTATGAATTACGACCTAACAAAAAACAATCTTTTAACCACATTCTTCACATTTTGCCAAACCAGCTCTTTCCCCCAAGGCAACCAGTGATCAGTCCAACGCTGAGGATGAAAAGTCATCATTGCTTTATTGGGGAAAGTTTCTCTTTTAATCGCTTCTATTATTTGATCCGTCGAATGATAATATGGCCAATTGTTTGATTGCCCCCGCTCGCCCCATGATCCCATAAGCGCTAACTTAAAAACTTGTTATTATGTCTAAAATCCTTTATATTTATGGGATGAAAGCAAATAATATTTTAAATGAAGACTATCGTGTCTTAACTAAGTTTTATCCACC
>DAOVJU010000382.1 GCA_030632095.1 Chlorobiota bacterium | reverse complement strand
GCTGCGCACCTCATGATTGCTTCAGACTGAACGACAAATTGGTCTATGTAATCCTTTCATATTACTGGGTTATTAATTATATTTAACGCACGCTTCTTGGCGTACCAGATTCACAGATTATAATGCTATTTTTAAAAAATCCTATTCCAAGAATATGATGGACTTCCATGCATATACCAAATTGTTTCATACAATTCTTTTTGAAGTGCCTGTCGGCTAGGCATGGATATTTTGTTTGTGAATATTTGGTTTTGCCGAGCTAAAGATTCATAAATAAAATCTGTGAATCTGTGGCTTGTTTTTGCTTTTCTTACTTCTTTACCAACTCAAATCAATATAAAGCCTAACTTTTTGAATTTCATGAAAAAATCCCAAAGCACAATTCCGCAACAAACCGAAATATTAAATGAATGTTTTGTTCCATATTGAGGTATTTCAATACAAAAATCACTCAGGTCAACAACTTCCTGTAATACACCTCTTACTTCGTTTCCCAGAATAAATGCATATTTTTTATTCTTTTCAATTTTAAAATCAATTAAGGAAATGCTTTCTTCAGCTTGTTCGATAGAAACAATCAAATAATCATTTGATCTCAAATAATTAATTGCTTCAAGGGTAGTTTTAAAATATTTCCAGTCCACCGATTCTGATGCCCCCAGGGCAGTTTTATAAATATCCTTATGTGGTGGTGTGGCTGTAATTCCACATAAATAAACACCATTTATCCTGAAAGCATCACCAGTACGAAAAACTGAACCAATATTGTTCATACTCCTTACATTGTCCAATACCACAATAAAAGGTATTTTTTCTGATGCTTTAAATTCTTCTATACTTAGCCTTTTCAGTTCCTCATTTTTAAGTTTTCGCATGGTTTTTTGGTTTCGCAAACAAAAATAGGATATAATAATTAAATTATTAATGTTTTGCATTTGAATTAAAAAAACTAATTTTGGCTGAGTTCATTCAAACAAAAAAATACAATTTCAATTATGAATATTCATGAATACCAGGGAAAATCAATATTAAAGAGTTTTGGAGTTACAATCCAGGAAGGTATAGTAGCCTCAACTCCTGAACAGGCTGTTGAAGCTGCAAAAGAATTACAAAAACGAACCGGAACAGGATGGTGGGTAATAAAAGCTCAAATTCATGCCGGTGGAAGAGGTAAAGGAGGAGGAGTTAAACTGGCAAAGTCATTAGATGATGTAAAAACTATATCAAAGGAAATTATTGGAATGCAATTGGTTACTCATCAAACAGGGCCGAAAGGTAAAAAAGTAAGTAAAGTTCTTATTGGACAGGATGTATATTATCCCGGAGAATCAGAAACCAGTGAATTTTACATGAGTGTTTTACTTAACCGGCAAACCGGCAGGAATATTATCATGTATTCAACTGAAGGAGGCATGGACATTGAATCGGTAGCTGAAAAAACTCCACATCTTATATTTAAAGAAGAAATTGACCCTCGTGTTGGATTACAAGGATTTCAAGCAAGAAAAATAGCATTTAACCTGGGCTTGAGCGGAAAAGCATTTAAAGAAATGGTAAAATTTGTAAGTGCTTTATATAATGCTTACGAAAAAACCGATTCTTCTTTATTTGAAATAAACCCTGTATTGAAAACATCAGATAATAAAATCTTAGCTGTAGATGCCAAAGTTAATTTAGATGACAATGCATTGTTCCGGCATAGGGATTACGCTGAAATGCGCGATCTGTCAGAAGAAGATCCTGCTGAAGTTGAAGCTAGTAATTATGATCTGAACTTTATAAAACTTGACGGTAATGTTGGCTGTATGGTTAATGGAGCCGGTTTAGCTATGGCAACAATGGATATTATCAAACTCTCCGGCGGTGATCCTGCCAATTTTCTTGATGTTGGCGGAACTGCAAATGCGGAGACTGTTGAAGCCGGATTTAGAATTATTTTAAAAGACCCGAATGTAAAAGCTATTCTGATTAACATTTTTGGAGGAATTGTCCGTTGCGACAGGGTTGCCCAGGGCGTAGTTGATGCTTACAATTCTATAGGTAATATTGCCATTCCGGTTATTGTAAGGTTGCAAGGAACAAACGCCGAAGAAGGGAAAGAATTGATTGATAAATCGGGACTAAAAGTATATTCTGCTATTACACTTCAGGAAGCTGCTGCCAAAGTGAAAGAGTTGGTATAGATAGATAATACGTTTTATTTTGAATTTTGAAACCAAATGCGTAATTTTACGTATAATATAACGAAATACTTCGCATTATGGAAACATTTGAAATCACACAATCAGATAACGAACTGATAAAAAAAGCTAAAACAAAAACAGGTATCCAAAAGTTTGTACTTCAATCAATCCTTAAAACAATTGATATGTCTTTAAGCGAATTCAGTATGTACATTAATCTAACTCCAAGATCAATACAGCTTAAAAAGACTAATGAAAAACTTCCTCCGGTACCCTCAGAAAAAGCATTACTTATTGCTCGTGTATATTCTAAAGGGTTTGAAGTGTTTGGGGATAAAGAAAAATTTATTCGTTGGATGAACAACAAAAATTATGTTCTCGGTGGTATAAAACCAAAAGATTATCTTGGATCTTATAAAGGTCTGGAAATATTGTTGAACGAGATCAATGCTATTGATCATGGTTTTGTTGTCTGATGAAGCTTTACAGGATTGATAAAAAAGACCGGGTAAACCTTGAGGGATTAGGTGGTTTATATACGCAGGGAAGATGGAACAAAAAAGGATTTAGAGTTATTTATGCTTCTGAAAGCATTTCGCTTGCTGCATGGGAAAAATTTGTTCATACTACGGATTACAAGGATTTGCCAAAAGACTTAGTTGTTTTTTCTATTAATATTCCGGATGACATTGAAATAAAAGATGTTCCTGATAGTGTATTAATTCCGGGATGGGATATTCCTGAACCATATAGAACACATAAGGAAGAAACTATTGTATTTGGAACAAATTTTCTAAAGCAGAACAAATATCTTATATTAAAAGTGCCTTCTGCTATTGTTAAAGAAGAATATAATTATTTACTTAATCCAAATCATCCTTATATAAAAAAATGCAAGATAGAAAGAAAAGAACCTTTTGAATTTGATGTAAGAATATCCAAATAAATTATTTAAATGAAAAACTTGAAATATCTGTTATCAAAAGTTGAACTTTTTAAAGGATTAACCACTGAAGAAATAAATGTAATTAAAAAAAGCATTAAAAGTAAAGCCTATCAACCAAACCAATATATTTTCCAGGAAAATTATCCAAGAAAAGAGATCTTTATAATACAATCAGGAGAAGTTATCCTATGTAAAAAAGATGATAAAAACATTGCACATGAAATAGTAAAATTCCGGACACTCGATTTCCTGGGAGAAGGCGCATTAAATGAAAATTCTTATCATACAACTACAGCAAAAGTTACTAAGAAATCAACGATACTTTCACTTGATAATATTTTTTTCAAAACGCATGCAGAAATAACATTAAAAATATTTTCAAATATTATAAATGTAGTTTCGCGAAGGATGAAATATGCCAACATGAAAGCAGTTCATTCTACAGAGCAATATTCTTCGGGTGTTACAAGAATTGAGCACGATTTACTTGGATATAAAGAAATTCCCGAAGAGTATTATTACGGGATACAGACATTGCGTGCCATGGAAAATTTCAACATAAGCGGAATTACTTTGAACTTTTATCCACTGCTAATTGATGGATTAGCAATGGTAAAAAAAGCAGCTGCACTGGCCAATCATGATTTGGGCATTTTAGATACAAAAATCAAGGATGCAATTGTTCATGCCTGTGACGAAATCCTGAATAAAAAATATCATTTTCATTTTGTTGTTGATATGATACAGGGAGGCGCCGGGACGTCAACCAACATGAATGCCAATGAAGTAATAGCAAACAGGGCGCTTGAAATATTAGGCCATAAAAAAGGTGAGTATGATCATTGCCATCCAAACAGCCATGTTAACTTGTCACAATCAACAAATGATGCATACCCGACAGCCCTAAAAATAGCACTTATAAAAAGCACATACAAAATAATACCTGTACTTAAAGATTTGGTCAGTGCTTTTCGAGCTAAAGGCAATGAATTTTCACGTATAATTAAAATGGGAAGAACGCAGTTACAGGATGCTGTCCCTATGACTCTGGGACAGGAATTTGAAGCATGGGCAGTTACCCTGGAAGAAGAAGTCAGCAGAATAGATCAAAACACAAAACTATTCCTGGAAGTAAATATGGGGGCAACGGCTATTGGAACGGGCATTAATGCTGATCCTGAATATAGCGGGAT
>DAOVJU010000238.1 GCA_030632095.1 Chlorobiota bacterium | reverse complement strand
TTTTCCCACCTGCCCAAACTGTTTTCAGGTCTAATGTCAACAAGTTGTTCTTTCCAATATTAAATTCACGGCCACCCAAAATATTCAGTACATGATTTCCATTAAATGATGAATTTCTCATAACATCATCCATGGCTTTATATTTTGAATCGAAAAGTGATGTGGTGATCAGAAAATAATAGCCTTTATTCAGGAATTTTTCGAGTGTTAATTCCACGCCATAATTTCTTCCGGTGCCTTCATTAACCAAGCTATCAACAGAAGGAACAGCAAAGTAATCGCCGGCATTTATCATTGAAAACATTTCACTTCCATCAAAGTCTGTGCTATGAGTTATAGGAATTCCATATAAATATTGATAATAGGTTTCAACCTTCAGCCTGAAATTCTCTCTAATGAGGTTATCATAACCCATTACAAGATGCAAACTTCTCGAAAAATCAAGATCTAAATTATTTTTCAGATATGACCCGGAAGGAAGTTCTGACTGATAAAAGTATACTGTATGTGGTTGAAGCTGACTATGCATACCAAATCCAAAACTTGTTGATTGTCTTTCAGCAAACTTCCATTTTAAACCTATCCTGGGTTCAAGGGCAATACTCCCATTAAAAGGAGCATATTGAAAGTTCAATCCATTATACAATATAAGTTTTTCAGATACCTTATATTGCCAGTCGGCATATGCACGAAAAAGGTTCAGGTTCCCATCCGTGCTTGTAAATGTTTCAAATTTATGGATATCTGAATCCAGTATACTATCTACGAAATTCACATTATACCAGTCGAAAATAATTCCGGTGTTTAAAGTATTTCTTACATTGAACTTAGTTTTTAATTGAGAAGTGATGGAGTATTTTACTTCTGAATGATGCGATCTGTAAAAAGGATAAATATGATCATGATCATCTTTATCAATGGAATCAATTAAAGTATATACTCTTGTTCCCTGTAGTGACAGATTTGTTTTAATTCTTGTTTTTTCATTCAGATAATAGAGATGTGAAAGTCCGGCAATACCCATATCTGATCCGAAATCGGTATCAGTTCCAGCCAGTCCGAATGAAAATTCTGTGCTGTCCTTTTCACTATCATTTAAAGTAATTGAGCTTAAACCACCAATTCCGAAAAGAGTGATCCTGCCTATCTTTATACCTGGCAAATCGATCTTAAATGAAAGGTCCTGGTAAAATGGTATGGAACTTCCTGCTTCTGTTTGAATCCCCAGTACATCCATAAAAGCGTAAGTAGAATACCGGTAATGAATTAAATACGATCCTTTAAAATTCTTTGAAAATGGTCCTTCTGCACCAAGTTCAAAGCCATTCAAACCTATTTGGCCTGTATATTCCCTGGTCTCATTATTGCCTGACCTGAGCCTAAGATCAAAAACTCCGGCCGTTGCATTACTATACTCGGCAGGAAATGCCCCTGTAAAGAAATCTGAATTTGTTAAAAGGTTATTGTTAACCATACTAATAGAACCTCCGGTTGTGCCTAATGCAGCAAAATGATTTGGATTGGGTATTTCAACTCCATCAAGTCTCCATAGGAGGCCCATGGGGGAATTACCTCTAATAACGATATCGTTTCTGGAATCTCCTGCGTACATTACTCCTGCATAATTTGCTACCAGCCGTGCCGGATCACCCAGACTTCCGGCAAACCGTTCAGTTTCCTCTATGGTAAATGACCTTGCACTAATTGAAGCCATTTGGTTTATGGCCTGATCTTTGCGCGACATTGCTTTTATTACTACCTCGTCCACTTCAAGGATTTTTTCTTCCAGTTCAATATTGAGCACCAATTCTTTTGCAGAAACAATCATAAGGTTATTTAAAACCTTTTCATTATACCCAACATAACTTATCTTAATTCCCTGTCTTCTAACAGGAACATCAGTTAAGCGAAATTCCCCATCAGTATTACTTATTGTACCTATTGGTGGATTGGTTTCCAATAATACTACAGTAGCGCCAACAAGTGGCATTTTAGAGTCTTTGTCTACAATTTTACCACGAATGGTCTGTGTTCGGGTTTGTCCGTAAAGTGAAGTTAATGTTGATACGGAAAACAGAATAGCCAGAAGTATTAATTTTGTTTTCATCATATTTAGATTATTGAAAATTAAGCTACAAAAAAAGACAAGTTATATAATGAATGGTTGCAAGATAAACTCCAATTATGTGCATTTTTTAATGCCTGCATACAATTAAATTACTTTTGTTCTTATTTCTTTAGAGCATAAAGACCTTGAAATTTGACAGGAAGTTGCGGGGGAATGATTTCAATAATCTTAGAAAAAGATAGATTATTAATCAGTAGTTAACTATACCATCATAAATAATTTAAACGAAATAGTTTTCATTTTCCTGTTGATAATTTTGTATTTTTATTATCAAAATAGTAACTCAAATTTATTTATAATTATGAAGACACAAGCCGCTCATATTATTCTATGTTTACTAATGATTAGTTTTTTTGCTAAACCTGGTGCAGGACAAGAAACATTAGACAATACTACCCGGTCTAATTTTATTCTTGATATTTCTAAATATGTAAACTGGGAAAATGAAGAATTTGCCGGATTGGAAGATTTTACCATTGGTGTGCTTGCTGATGAGATAGCATTTTTTCTGGAATTTCACAATGTGGTCAAATCAAGAGACACACTTCATAACAAAGGGGTAAAATTGGTTCACTTTAGAAAAATTGAAGATATTGTTCCCACTCAGGTTCTATTTGTATACCAGAAAGATAATTTTAACATTAATAATATTTTGAAAAATATAAAAGGAAATCGTACTCTACTGATTACAGAAAATTACGAATTTCAAAAGTCAATGATCAACTTTTTGGTGGTAGAGAAAAAACCCCGCTTTGAAGCTAATCAGGAAAGGATGGAAGCTGAAAATTTAAAAGTGTCAGAGCTGTTTCTTGCACAGTCTATTAAAACAAGGGAAGATTGGGAAGGCCTCTATGAAGAAACTGATATTGCACTTGAAGAAGAAAAAGTAATCACAACTCTGCAAAAAATATTTATTAAAGAACAAAAAGAAGAAATTGAAGAGCTAGCCCAAAAAATTGAAATTCAGAAGAAAAAACTGGGTGGATTAAATAAAGAAATTACTATTAAACAGAAGGATTTTGAGCAAAAATCATATTTGCTGGTAATAAAATCAAAAGAACTGGTAATAAAAAATAAGGAGATAGAAGTTAAAAATGAAGAACTTTTTGCCAAAGAGAAGGTACTGCATGAAAAAGAAAAAGTGATTACAATAAGAAATAAGGAAATAAAACTTCAAGGAGAAAGAATAGCCAGTCAAAAGAGTATTATGAGTGAGCAATTAAAAGCAATTGAAAAACAGGAAATAGTAATATTCTTCTTTGTAATAGTTTTGTGCATGATTATTGGACTTGGATATTTTATTTATCGGGCATATAAAATTAAAAAAGAAGCTAATATAGTGCTGGAAGCTAAAAACAAAAAAATACTGGAACAAAAAGAGGAAATTGAAAAAGAAAGGGATGTAATCCGAAGCCAGCGTGACCAAATTGCATATCAGAAACAGCATATCATGGATAGCATTGAGTATGCCAAGCGGATACAAACAGCCATGATCCCTTCTATTGAATTTTTTAGTGATAGAATTGAGCATTTTGTTCTTTTTAAGCCACGGGATATTGTTAGTGGTGATTTTTACTGGAACTGTGTAGTAGATAATAAATTAATTGTTGTAGCAGCCGATTGTACCGGGCATGGTGTCCCCGGCGCTTTTATGAGTATGTTAGGAGTAAGCCTGTTGAACGAGATAGTGATAAACAAACAAATTTATAAGCCTAATGAGATATTAAATCAACTAAGAAAAAGTGTTATTTCATCACTGGGCCAAAGTAAAGAAGATAGTGCTGTTAAAGACGGTATGGATATTGCCATTTGTGTGATTGATAAAAAGAAAGACAAACTGCAGTTTGCAGGCGCCTTTAACCCAATGTATTTTTTCAGGAAAAATGAGTTAACAGAAGTTAAAGGAGATAAAATGCCTGCATCTATTTATATGAAAATGAATGATTTTACAATTCATGAATTTGATCTTCAAAAAGGAGACACCTTTTATATTTTCTCTGATGGCTATGTTGACCAGTTTGGCGGGCCAAAGTATAAGAAATTTATGAGTAAAAATTTTAAGGAAATACTAAAGGGAATGCAAAACAAATCAATGGTGAAACAAGCTGAAAAATTAGACACTGTTTTTGAGGAATGGAAAAAAGATGTGGAACAAATAGATGATGTTTGTGTAATAGGAATCAGGTATTAACTATTCACAAACCCATTCAGTAATAACACCACCAATAGTTACAGGAGGTTCATTTTCTAATGCTTTAAGTTCTTCATCACAAGCCGTAACAGTTTGTAGTATAGTTTTTGTTCCGTCAGTATCTGTTCGAATTTGTTCACAAGTAGCGCAGTCTTCTAATTCACAGGAATGAAAAAATAAGCTGGCAACAAAAATTATGCTGATAACTGAAATGATTGACAATAACCTTTTTTTCATAGCATTATTATTTTTAGAATGTTTTTTATGCATATATCAAATATATGAAATTTATCCATCAATTCTGTAAATAGAAAGTTGATTTTATTGAGAAATGCAGTTATGAAAAAAAAGGTATGACTGGGGATCATTACATATGGTTAGGAGAGTGATTAAGGATGAAATTTCGCTTAGCTACTCAACCCATGTTTCAAGCGAGCTAAAACAAAAAAAGCCTCACATCTCTGCAAGGCTTTGATTTTCAACGTGGGAATTACTGGATTACTTAAAATTATTTGGACAAGAAAAAGATAAATCATTCAAGAATTCAATGTAAAATAAAAAGGTTGTCATTTGCTATTGAAAATGACAACCCATTCAAAATCCTTTAATAACTTCAACCAGGAATTTATTACTCTCCCAATTGAGCATTTAGATCTTCTAATGTTTTTGCTATTGCAACACCCGGAAGTTTTATTGGAGCAGCAATTTGCGCAATAAATGTACCTTTTACTTCACCTACTTTATAAGTGGTAAAACCAATTCTGTACAAACCAACTGTAAGCGCTTTTAATGGATCACTGGCAACACTTTCGTATCTAAGCAATGAATTATAGCTACTTCCACCCGGGTTTTTTGGCATTTCTCCACTATCATCATTCCTGTCAAGAACTATCCAGTTTGCAGCCGCTACTTTTTCTTCGGTAATATTATCCTTGCTAACAATATTAGATCTTTCCAATGTAATGTAGGTATCAAAATACTCTTCGGAAGAGCTGTTGTCATCAAAATTTGCAGCTTTAATTGCATCTTTAATCTTACCTACATCTCCTGCCGGAGACATCATTCTAACACCTAATTCAGGTGCTATTGCCGGGATCCAAATATAAAGGTAGGTGAATTTTTTTCCATCAACTACAGCATCTTCAGATCCAACTTCAGCAAAACCCAAATAAGTAATAACCTGAGTATAAGGAACTCTTATGGTTTTTGGGCCAGCTTGTTTTGTTATTGAACTTCCAAATTTATCCAGCTTTTGAGCCTGAACATTTTCAGTTAATACAAATGCTAGAAGCGTACTAAAAATAAATAGAATTCTTGTTAGTTTTTTCATCATAAATTGATTTAAGTTAGTTTAGAAAATTGATTTCAATAAATGTACAACATTAATTTTAATTGATCAAGAAACATTTAGTCGATTACTTCAGGTGTTTATCAGTCTGTTTATCTTTAAGTAGTTTGGAACTAAACGCGTACTATTCGGATTATGGTTAATATGTATTTAGAAAATCCATTTATAGAACTTTCTTATACTTGTAATGATAAATCAGCCTCGTCCTCGTTTAAGCAATAGCGGTAACGAGGATG
>DAOVJU010000249.1 GCA_030632095.1 Chlorobiota bacterium | reverse complement strand
GAAAACAAATGAATATCATCAAGACGAGTGGTTAACAGATTGAACGTGCCATTCAACCTTTTACTAATATCGGCTATGTATTTATCATGGAATTCGGGGAATTTTTCATGAATGCTTTCTATCGATGAATTCTCCTCTAACAAAATATATGTAAAAAGCCTGATTGCCCAGAAATGAATGTTATTCAAATCCTGGTACATTTTCTCACCTATTACCTGGCTATAGGATTCTAATGATACGAGTCCGTCAAATTTGAGATGCGAATTTTCAGGAACATCTTCAATAACAGCTGTTACTTTACAATTGATGAGATTGCTGAGAATTATAATTTTTCCAATAGGGTCTTCGTCTCCAAAGTATTTTTTAGCAAGGCTTTCAGTAAGAACAATGGTGTTAGGTTCATATAAGGCATTTTCGGGTAACCCTGAAATAAACCTGTGATTAAAGACTTTAAATACTGATGAATCGGTAAAATAAAGCCGGTCTTCATAAAATTGCTTATAACCATACCTCAAAAAACTATTATCAATTGATCGGAACCTCACAAATTCTTCTACTTCTGGGAACACTTTTTTAAATGCAGGCCCGATAGCAAAAGAGGACTTCGCTACCTTTTGGTTCTTATCAGAAATTGTAATGTCAGATTCAAGCCTGTAAATTCTTTTATAGTTTTTGTGCTCATTATCATATGACAATTCATCCCGGATATAAAGGAAAATTAAAGTAAAACAGGATAATCCAACAGCCAGACCGGTAATATTGATTGCTGTGTATAACCTGTTATGATTAAAGTTTCTAAGGACTGTTCTAATGAAATGCATTGTTAATTCTATAGATGTATAATAAAATGCAAAAATTATTCCATTGAAAGCATATAATTATCAGTATTCAGAATATCAATAGTTTAACAGTTTAGTGTAGATGTATATATAGCTTATATTGTACACGAGAGGACAATTTGTGTTCGGTGGCGGACAGGTAAGGAAAATAATTAGCATTCGGATTTTAAATCCGATTGAGCAGAGTTTGCCCCGGTTTTATTCTGAAATATTTAAGTCCTATTAAATAAATCCTTTACTTTGTATTACTAATTTTTTATCAATTTCATCTGTATGAAATTTTGGAGTAAAAGGTGGAAATCACTTACGAAGATCGGTGTTATCTCAGCATATATAGGATTACCTGCCATAATTGTAACCTATTTTATTTGGGGAATAAGTATTTGGAATTATTTCATTGGAGAATCTATAAATAGGAAGATATTTGAAAAAGATGATACGCATTTCAAAATATTAATAGTCCCTTTTAATAAAATTTGTGAGGATGGGGGATTTGATGTGGGTAAAGTTATTAAAGACAGGCTTGATGACCTTAATAAGAAAGACTCCCTGAATTTAAAACTGAATTACTTGGACTATGGTATTACAGATAATTTTAACGAAGACAGCGCACAACATTTAATGAACTATCATTATGCCGATCAGATCATTTATGGCAGTTATGCGACAACTGATTGTAATGCCGAAGGTGATGAGGTTTGTTTCAATTATATTACGGACTCAATATGGGACTTTGGAAGTATTCAAAGTAGTACAATGAGTAATGAATTTCAGTCAGCTGGATTTAAAGAAATTAAAGAAGGGGAACTACAGGGCAATATTGATTTTATTATTTATTTGATTGCAGGTTTATCAGAATACAGACAAAGAGAATTTAGAAATGCGCTTTCTAAATTCTTATACATTGAAAAAATCTTGCAAATTTCTGACAGGAAATATTTAGTATATTAGGATTAATATATGATGAATTAGCTCAATACAAATTAGCCCTTGAATATTTTAATAAAGCTATAAACCTTTGTAAACAAAGCAATAACTGTGAATATCTTGCTGTACTGTACAATAATATTGCGGGTACTTTCCGTAATCTCGGCAATTATGATAAAGCGGTAAGGATTTATAAAAATGCCCTGTCGGAAGGGCATCCATTTTTTCAGACGGCCGTATAGTGGCAGAAGGAGATAAACAGAAAGTTGTGAGAATCGTTAAATCATATATCTTAAAATATCCACCTCATAACCCACCACTTTTTGTCTATTAGACCAAATTTGTTTACATTTCCTCAACTTTCTTCAAATTATTTCCCCTGTCTCTGTCAATCAAAACAACAAAGGGATCAATTCCGGCATAGTATGGTTTTTCGTTAACGATGATTTCTATCCCGGTTTTGTTTTGTGTGAACTTGTGCTTTTTGTAATAGATTTCTTCTTTATCTTCGTTCAAAATGCCAACATAAATATAATCGTTTAGAGGTTGTTCTGTTTGAGTTCCTATGCTGTCGGCATAGAATTTTGTTACTTTTACATTTATTCTTACTTTGTATTTGTCATTACTCAATATTTCGCAATATGCCGATTCGGTTTGGTTTTCATACAGGGTTATTTTCTCAAAAAGATCAGTAACAAGATATAACAAACTATCGGGGGTAGATTTTTTTATTTCACTAATAAAATCAATTGAAAGCGGATAATTAATGGTTGATCCATATTTGTTCACAAGGCGGCTTAAAGCAGCGCTTAATGAATCCAAACCGATATAATCGTTCAGCGCATACATAACTACTGAACTTTTAGGATAGTTCAGATAATCCTGAATAGGTAGTGACCGAAACATCGGCCTTTCGCCTTCATAATCAGTTTTACGGCGACGTAAGTATCTTTCCATTTCATCTTTAAGATATTTTCTTGACATCTTCATTCCAAATTTTTCTTCATTGCACATTGCCATTACATATTGGGCCATTGTTTCAGTGAGCATAAATCCACCTTCAGCAAAGGCAGGAGTAACAACATATCCCCACCACTGATGAGCCATTTCATGCACACAAACTCCAAACATCATATCCACTATATCCGGGTCATTAAAATTGGCGGTAAATCCGGAACCTTCTCGCCAGATAAAAATACTCGGCTGTGAGCGGGCGGCTCCTCCTTTTAAATAATCAGGGATTTCTACAATCCTGATATTATTAAACGGAAAATCGCAATAGTTTTTTGTATTAAAATCAAATGACCTCTTTACACCGTCTATCATTCGCTGAACATTGTACGGATGCTTTTTATCATAATAAATTTCAATATTGATGTCCTGATATTTATCCCTTGCTACTTCATACCTTCCGGATGCAAAAATTAGTTCATTCTGCATTGGAGTATCAGAATGATAATGGAAATAATTTCGGTTGTTTTCAGTCCATTTTTTAATAAGTTCCCCGTTAGAAACAATAGTCTGGTCACTGCTTGTGCTGATTACAGCATTAAACTTTACATTGTCGAGGTTAATAAAAGGAACTTTTCTGTCTGCATCTTCTAATGAAGGAAATGCAGAAAGTTCATCCAGTCCATATTTTCTCCTGTCATTTTCGTCCATAAGAATGAAAAGATTATTATACCCGATTATGGGAAAGAAAGGGGACTCGCCGCCTGAGAGCATCAAACAGCTTCCATTTTCAACAATTAAATCTTTTGGATGATTATCGTCGGTAAAGCCATTTGTCAGTATCTCATAATCAAACAGCAATTTGATTTCATCTCCGGGTTTTAAAGGTTTATCTAATTTGAAAACTTTAAACCCAACTTCTTCTCCCTCATAAATCATTTCAGCAGGAGCACTTAATTCAAACTTATTAATATTATCTATTAACCTATCTTCCCAAAGATTAATGTAGATTTCATCAAGGTTTTTATCTGAATTATTTTTTAACAAATAATAACCCCGGATCAAAGCTTCTCTTTTATCCGGAAATATATCAATTTTTAAATCAATGTTTGAAATGTTGGGTTGCGTAACATCCTTGTATTTACTATATTTTATTTCATATTGGGCTTTTATATTCTTATAGGTTTTTTCCGACATATACGAATTCAGAATATATTTATTGTAAAAGATAAAACTACCTGAGCTTATAAATAAAATAATTAGAATTCCCAATGCCACTTTCTGAAATCTAGTGATACTTTGTTTTGCAATTCTAAACCGGAATTTAAGATTGATCTCATTATTTCGCCGCCACAATAATGTACTTATCAGGATTAAAATTCCTCCAAGGAAAGCCCAGTAAACCGTGTACCATATAATGGTTTCGGCATTAAACCCAAAACCATTCATATTTGAATATGTAAAATTTGGAATCTTCCCGTACCTGAGCAATAAATGGTCAACTTTAAGAACAATAAAAATTACGATATCCAGCACAAAATAAAGAGCAGATATAAAAAATCCGAGATATTTATTTGGTGTAAGATTTTGAATTAATAAAACAATAATTGCCATAAACCAGTAATTGAGCAAATCAATTCCATATAAGTGCTTAATGTATAAGCCAAGATTAATATCTGTAAAGCCGAGAGAAAATTGGGTGATTATTCCGCCAATCATCCCGAGAGTAATAAAAAGGAACTGAATGCCCATGAGCGTAAAAAGTTTTGATAAATAGCTCATCCAATTGGGGACAGGTAAGGTGTCATAAAATTCGTTTGAGCCGTTATCTCTTTCACGCCACACTAAAACTCCTCCAAAAAAGATAGTCAACGGTATCATATATGTCCATAAATGATCGGTATGTTTCAAAAATTCCGAAGTAAAGGGATATACCATTGAACGGTCGGACATTACATTACCAAGGAAATTAGCTATTATTTCACTAATTGCAAAGAAAGTAAGTATCAGAAAAGCCGGGTGAAAAACAATTCGTTTAAACTCGATAAAAGCAAGCCTGAAACATTTTTTTAACTGAAATATAAAAGTTTCATCAATACTTGAAATTGGAATTCGTTTAAGAATGCTTACTGTTTTTGACGCAATTTCAGTTGAAATTCCCATGTCTTTTTTCTTCTTTGTTTCAAGTTGTGATACAAATTTGAATTTTTTCCAGGTATAAAATAATAATCCGAAACTTATACTCAGCCATATTATCCTGTTCAGAATAAATATACCATTAATAGGCATTTGGTTGGCATTCATATCGGCAACTGTCCAAAATTTTGCCTGAAGGTTAATGGCTAAAATACCAAAAGGGTCAATTAACATTTTTACCGTTTCATTATCCACAGCCGTCAATCCTCCCATCAATAACCCGTAAATTCCAAGAAAAGCTATACCGGCTATGTATGTCATTATCATACGGCGGCTTAAAGTTGCGAGTGCGAAAAATATGCTGCTAATAAAAATCAGGTTAGGTATTAATATAAAAAGTATTGGAACAATAAACGCCTGTAATTGAAAAGGTCCGTAATATTTATCGTCAATGCTTAGACAACCGAAAATATAACCCAAAACCACACCTGTAAAAATTAAAATGTTTGCAACTAAAGCTCCGCTAAACCTGCCCCCTAAATATGCGAATTTTGACATTGGGGTTGTGAAGAAAAAATCGTGGATGTTAGCCTCAAAATCTTTGGCAACAGCACGCCCTACTATTAACATTGTAAATAAAATGCTTATAATGCTGAAATTTGTAAATATTTTCGCAATGTTTATTGCTGCATTGTTCCATTCTTTGCCAAACCTCATTCCCATCATTATTGTGTTTGGATCGGTATTGGAAGACCATAGATAAGCTGCATAAAACATTATTGCCGTAAAAATATAAAAGGAAATGCTTTTCAGGTTTTTCTTTAATTCGGTCGTGAATATTGTTATGAACATAATTTTAGAGATCAGTATTTTACATTAATTCTATTATAATAAATCGCAAGTCATAG
>DAOVJU010000473.1 GCA_030632095.1 Chlorobiota bacterium | reverse complement strand
ATAAGCAGCAAGTTGTTGTTCCCTTCGCTCCTTTCTCAAAACCACAAATTTTGAATATGGAACTTTGTAATCATATATTTTACCAACAGCTATTTCAATGGTTCTTGTTGTTACATTGTCTAAAAATACCCTATCATGTGATACCAAAACAACTGCACCAAAATAATCCTTTAATAATTCTTCAAGCCATTCTATACTTACTATGTCCAAATGATTTGTCGGTTCGTCCAATAAGAGTACCTGAGGTCTTTTTAAAAGAATTTTAGCCAGTTCAATTCGCATTCTCCAGCCTCCGCTGAATTCATTGGTTGGCCTTTTAAAGTCTGTTCTTAAGAAACCCAAGCCCAACAATGTTTTCTCTACTTCTTCTTTAATATTTCCTCCTCCTAAAATCTGGAATTTTTCATTTAATTCAGAAACTTTGTTTATCAGTTTCAGATACGAATCAGACTCATAATCAGTTCTTTCAGCAAGCTGAACGTTTATTTCCTCAATCTTCTTTTCAATAAGCAGTAATTCGGAAAAAACGGCTAAAGTTTCATTAAAAACTGTTGTTTTATCACTTATTTTCATCTGCTGTGGCAGATAACCAATGTTTATTTCTTTTTGCAAGCTTATTTGACCTGCTGTGAGGCTTTGTTTTCCGGTAATGATTCTTAATAATGTTGTTTTGCCAGCACCATTTTTCCCAACCAGGCCAATCTTATCACGTTTATTGATTACAAACGAAACATTTTTAAATAATTCAAATCCTCCGAATTGAACAATTGCCTGGTTAATTGAGATCATTTAAATTCATTTTCTAATCAAGCGCAATAATACCAAATTAATTCTTAACCAACCTACGAGGTGGTGTGTTAATTATTTCGTATAATGTAAAAATTTTTACACCCTATTTTTTATTAAAACCCGGATAAAAGGATACTATCTTTCGAAAAGATAGTATCCTTCTCCAAGATTCTTAACACCCCACCTACGAGGTTTAAGTTTTTAAATACCTTAGTAATTTTTTATCTTCAATGCTTTCTGTAAATTCAACCTCGAGGTTAGAACAAAGTGAAAATAACTAAAAAAATAAAAAGTGAGCAGGAAAAATAAAAATCAAATTATTGAAAACGTTGAAATTATTGACGTGGGAGCTGAAGGTAAAGCCATTGCACGCATTAATAACAAGGTGGTTTTTGTACCCTATGTTGTTCCGGGAGATATTGTAAATATCAGGCTTGTAAAAAAGAAAAAAAACTACTTCGAAGGAAAAGTAATTGAATTTGTCAAAAAATCAGAAAATCATTTAGATGCTTGTTGTGAGCATTATGGTATTTGCGGTGGTTGTAAATGGCAACATTTATCCTATGAAGATCAACTAAAAAATAAACAAAAACAAGTAATTGATAGCCTCGAAAGAATTGGTAAAATAAAACCTGTACAAACACACTCTATTCTTGCATCTGAAAAAACAGAATTCTATAGAAACAAATTGGAATTTACTTTTTCAAACAGGCGCTGGTTATCAAAAGATGAAATTGACAGTCAGGATGAATTAAACAGAAATGCATTGGGTTTTCATGTTCCCGGAATGTTTGACAAGGTAGTTGATATTAAAAAGTGCTATTTACAAGACGATCCTTCAAATGCTATCCGCCTGGAGCTAAAAAAATATGCACTCGAAAACGATCTTTCATTTTTCGATTTAAGAAAGCATGAAGGATTTCTTAGAAATGTGATTATCAGAAATTCTTCAGCTGATGAGTTGATGGTTATTGTAGTATTTTATTATGAGGACGAAAAAAAAAGAGAAAGTGTTTTAAACCATTTGAAAAATTCATTTCCTGAGATCAACTCATTGATGTATGCAATTAATGAAAAAGCTAATGATTCATTAGCCGACCAGGAAGTAAAGTTATTTTCAGGCAACGATCATATAATTGAACAAATGGAGGATCTTAAATTTAAGCTTGGCCCAAAATCCTTTTATCAAACCAATTCAAAACAAGCATATCAACTATATAAGACTTCAAGGGAGTATGCCGGACTAACCGGTAATGAAATTGTTTACGATTTATATACCGGAACCGGAACAATTGCCAATTTTATAGCCCATAAAGCAAAAAAGGTTATTGGTATAGAATATATTAAAGAAGCAATTGAAGATGCAAAAGTAAATTCATCAATCAATGAAATCAAGAATACTAAATTCTTTGCCGGAGATATTAAGGATATGCTAAATGTAGATTTTTTCAAAAAATATGGATCCCCTGATGTTATTATCACAGATCCGCCCAGAGCCGGAATGCACAAGAACGTGATAAAAAGTATTTTATATGCAGCTCCTGAAAAGCTGGTATATATAAGTTGTAATCCGGCAACACAGGCAAGAGATATTGAATTATTATCAGAAAAATACAATGTGGTAAAAATTCAGCCTGTAGATATGTTCCCACATACTCATCATGTTGAAAACGTGGCTTTATTAAAGATAAGTTGAAGGAATCAGGTATAATCCACCCAATTTTGTAAGTACATTTGCAATTCCCGCGAACCAAAGCTACAACTAAAAAATTCCAAAAATTGTTTTACCAATTAACTCCAGACACTCTAAACTTTAGTTCACTTTAAGTACTACTAATTACAATTTTCTTATATTTGAATAAACCATAATATTTAAAGACATGACTATAACCCGAACTTTTGATCTCCTTGATCATTATAAACAAAATTATCCGAAGGATGATGTTTTAGCCGGCAAAAAAGATGATAAATGGGAAAAAATCAGTATCGATCAATACATTGAAACTGCAAACCTGCTGAGTTATGGATTTTTGTACATGGGCCTGCAAAAAGGTGATAAAGTTATTACAGTTTCAAACAACCGGCCTGAATGGAATTTTGTTGATATGGCCTTATCACAAGCCGGATTTGTACATATTCCCGTTTACCCTACAATTAGCGAAGAAGAATATAATCATATTCTCAGGCATTCAGATGCTAAACTCGTATTTGTATCTGATGAAAACTTATATCAAAAAATTAAAACAATTGCAGATAAAATTCCAGCGATAACAAATATTTATACATTTAATGAAGTTGAAGATGCAACAAGCTGGAAGTCAATCATTAATAAAGGAAAAGAAAATAAAGACAAATACGAGGAAGAATTAAATAAAATAAAAGATAGCATTAAACCTGATGATCTTGTTTCAATAATTTATACATCAGGAACTACAGGAATTGCAAAAGGAGTAATGTTAAGCCATAACAACTTTGTAAGCAATTTTATAGCAGCGCGGGCAGCATTACCTATTGATCACCGGCATAAAGTTTTAAGTTTCTTGCCTCTTTGTCATGTTTATGAACGTTTATTAACATACCTGTTCCAATATAAAGGAGTAAGCATTTATTATGCTGAAAATATGGGGACT
>DAOVJU010000005.1 GCA_030632095.1 Chlorobiota bacterium | reverse complement strand
TTATTAATATTCAAGCCTTTAAGCTTTTTGTATGGTATGTGGTATTTGTTACTCACTCCCGCAATTCCTTCCCACAAACCTGCTCGTGAGGACCATCATTGTCTTGTATGTTAATAATACTATTTTTCATTTCCTTTTGTCTTTTTATTATCTCAATGATGGTCGTTCATTTGATTAAATGTTTAATGAGTATTTCGAGCACGAAAAGAAACCAGATATTCTCTCAAAAGAAACTTCCAGGCTTTCCAAGTCTCAAAGACTTGGAAAGCCTTTATATCAGAATATTAATTATAACGGCCTTTGCAACTTACAATTATCACAGCATCGTCGCTTACTTTATAAACAAGCCGGTGTTCCTTGGTAATACGGCGCGACCAGTATCCTTTGCCTGCAAATTTCAAGGGTTCAGGTTTGCCAGTACCCTTGAACGGTGTGCGCTTTATTTCACGTAAAAGCTTTACTATCTTTTTGAATATTTTCATGTCAACAATGGGCCAATTGCTGAAATCTTCCAAAGATTCAGGCTCGAAAACATATTTTCTCATTTTTTTAGCAGGCTTCTGGAATATTCTTCAAATTCTTCAGCCGTAAATTCTATAAGTCCTTCGCCTTTTTCAGCGTATGCTATAGTTTTTTCCAATCGTTTTTTATATTCTTCAGGACTTTCTTTATCTAATAGCCCGAAATCTTCGCTTGGCCTGATTGTGAGTTCTATTTCTGCGACATTTCTGAACATGGCTTGCAGGTTTTTTAATAAGCCTGCTGTTAGTTCCGATGGCTTCAAACGTATGATGGTTTCCATAACAGATATTTTATACAAATATAGATATTTTATACCATTGGCCACAGACAGGCATATAATAAAAGATAAGGAAATTCACAAGTTTGCCAGATATGGAGAGCCTATTATTATAGAATTTCATTTTCAGACTTTTTAGTGGAGATAAGGGGAGTCGAACCCCTGACCTCGTGACTGCCAGTCACGCGCTCTAGCCAACTGAGCTATATCCCCAATCGATGGTAAAGATATAAAAAATGAAATTAAGTGAATTAGTGATTTATAATTTTATTGACATGTTAATTAGAAAACTTAATGAAAATGAATTCCATTAATTCCTCCTTTGAAAAGGAGGTTAGGAGGATTGATTTTATAAGCCATTCATTTTCAATAAGTTTTCAATAGATGTCATTGGCAGGAATGGAAGTAATTTTATGGCTTGATACTCAGGTGATTGAGATTACCGCACTACATTAGTAATGACAGGAAGGGGCTTTTTATACCGGACTCATTGATTCAAACACAAATCCTTTTTCGGTTAAACTTTGAAGTATTATTGGTAGTGTATGATACAAATTTGTTTTAGCTTTTATAGAATCATGAAAAACAATTATTGATCCCATACGAGCATTATTTAACACATTGGAAAGACACTTTTCAGGTGAAGTTTTCAGATCATAATCATGACTTAATACATCCCACATTATTACTTTGTAACGCTTCAATAGTTTTAATTTTTGTGTTTGCCGAAGTTTTCCGTAAGGTGGCCTGAATAATCTGGATTTTATTAAAGTCCGTGCAAGATTTGTATCAGCCATGTATGTTTTGGAATTGGTTTTCCATCCATCTAAATGACTATAGGTATGATTTCCTGTTTTGTGCCCTTCATCCAGAATTTTCTGATATATTTTCGGGTTCTTTTCAACATTTCTTCCCAGGCAAAAAAATGTTGCTTTTGCATTGAATTGCTTTAATTTTTTTAATACAAATTCAGTTACTTCCGGTGTTGGGCCATCATCAAAAGTTAAATACACAACTTTACGATTGGTTCGAAAATTCCATTTCAGTTTATAAAATAAGCATTGTATTATATTTGGTGTTTTAACCCAGGCCATTTATTATTACTTCATTTTCTCTGAATATCTCATGTATATCATATTTAATTTTTGTTTAAGATCACTAGAAATGCTTGCTAATTTGTACTTATCACAAATTCTGATCAATTCATTCATAATTGAAATTTCTCTTCCCACATCATATTCAATAAGTTGAAGTTGTTTCCTGTTAAATGAAAGATAATATTTTATATTTTCTTCGCATACTTCACTTAATTTTTCAATCATTAATTTTGCCTTAGTATCCTTACCTGCCCGTAAATATGCTTCGGCAAGCGGGATATTAAAATAGTTTGAAGGAATTAATTCATCTGGCATAAGCTCAACACATTTATCCAATACTGCAAGTGCCGAATCTCTTTTCCCAATATCAAGCAAAGCATGTGCTAGACGTGCAAAATTGCTTCTGTAATTCATTGTCATCCTAAGGTTGTTTTCATCAAGAAAAACACCGGGATTGTTAATTCCTCCCCATTTGAATTTATTCATCATATTATTATACATGATATCGGTGGCAACCCGCCCGATTTCGCCTTTTATTTCTTTCGTTTTAAGAGGAACCACTCTACAAGCCAGACCTTCCAACTGAAAATATTCTTCAAGGTTGAGATAGTTGTCACGGCCAACCGTGATTGCAAAATAAATCGGGCGTTCCCAGTTATTATTGGAAAGCAGATCAAAAACCATTAAGTCATTTTTCAAAATATAATTTCTATTCAGCTTCCATTTCATTGAAGATAATATCTCGCCTCTATTTTGTTCTGAAACTACATTGTTTTGTATAATAACAGATGGATCAATTTTAATTTTCAGATTTTTTGATGGTAAATAATCCAGTTCTATACCAGGTTGTGGACGAATTTTTGTTTTACTGTCATCACTTGCAATGAAATCAATTGCTTTTTTTAAATCAATCGCTTCTTTGATCCGTTCAACAATATATATTACATCCCGTGTACCTTGTCTGTATTTTTCCTGAGATAATGAAAAAGGGACAGCTTCAGAATCATAGGCTTTTCGCCTGCTTTGATCAATATACCAGTCGGTATTCAGCAAACTTAAATTCACCACCCTGATATCGGTTCTAATTCCTTCCACCTCCTGTGCATACCAAAGTGGGAATGTATCATTATCACCATTGGTAAACAAAATGGCATTTGGTGCACATGAATTTAAATAGTTGCTGGCAAAATCGCGTGCTGTGAATCTGCCAGACCTGTCATGATCATCCCGGTTTTCTGTTGCCATTATTCCCGGAACCAAAATAAGGCATATTAAAGTTATGCAAATAGATAAAAACAGAGGGTTAATTTTCTTTTGCAGATAATCAAAAAGCGCAAATACACCTAAGCCAATCCAAATAGTAAAAGCATAAAATGAACCGGCATAAGCATAATGCCGTTCCCTGGGTTGATATGGATATTGGTTCAAATAGATTACAATAGCAATTCCGGTAAATATAAATAAGAGCATAATAACCCAGAATTGTTGTACATTTTTTTTCTGATGAAAGATTAATCCAATAAGGCCTAAAATTAATGGAAGCAGATAGTAAACATTACGGGTTTTATGATTTTTCATTCGTTCAGGCATTTGATCCTGATTACCCACGAGGGCGTTGTCTATAAAATTTATACCTGTTATCCAGTTTCCGTTTAAAATTCCCCCGTGTCCCTGAATATCATTTTGCCTCCCGGCGAAATTCCACATAAAATACCTGAAATACATATGCCCGAGCTGATATTTAACGAAAAACAACAGGTTTTCCGTGAAAGCTGGTTTAGTAATTGTTTTTTGTTCACCACCGGCATCACGATATTTAATTTTACGCCCTTTAATATTTCCCCATTGTTTATAGGCTTCAATATGGTCTTGTTCCGGACTGTACATTCTGGGGAAAAAGGTTGTAAATCTACTATCAAAATTTGGAGCCTCTTTTTGATTGGTTATTTCATATCTTCCATTAATTGGGGTATAGGTTTTATTTCCCTTTTTATATGGTTCTTGTATATCTACAGGTGAATTATAATACTGTCCCTTGATTAATGGCCGGTCTCCATATTGTTCACGGTTCAAATAATCGAGTAATGAAAAAATATTCTCAGGATTATTTTCATCCATTGGTGGATTTGCTTTTGAGCGGATTACAATCATAGCAAATGATGAATACCCGATCAGGATTACGGTAAACACAAGAATTATGGTGTTCATTAAAACCAATTCTTTTTTTTGCGAATACCAGACTCCATAAACAATCAGTAAAATAATTAATGCTGAAAAGAATATTACTCCGGAATTATACGGTAAACCAAATCCATTAACAAACATTAATTCAAACCAAGATGCAAATTTTATTACACCGGGTATTATGCCATATTGAACAAAACCCAGAATTGTAATGGCAGCTAATGCAGTTTTTATAATCCCATTCCTGGAAATATTATATTTTCTGAAATAGTAAACAAAAACAATGGCAGGGATAGCAAGTAAATTCAACAAATGAACGCCTATTGACAGTCCCATTAAATATGTAATTAAAATAAGCCAGCGGTTGGCATATTTTTCATCAGCAACATTTTCCCATTTTAGTATTGCCCAGAAAACAACTGCCGTAAATAACGATGAAGTAGCATAAACTTCCCCTTCAACCGCAGAAAACCAGAAAGTATCGGAAAATGTATAAGCTAATGATCCAACAATTCCACTTCCGAGGATAATAATTAACTGGCTTAATGACAGATCATTTTTGTTGAATATTTTTTTTATTAAGTGGGTTATTGTCCAGAATAAAAAAAGAATCGTAAAGCTACTTGCTAATGCAGACATGCTATTAACCATTTTAGCCACATGGGAAGAATCACTTGCGAAAAGTGAAAAGAACCGGGCAAGGATCATGAAAAGGGGAGCTCCGGGAGGATGCCCGACTTCAAGTTTATATGCCGTTGCTATAAATTCACCGCAATCCCAAAATGAGGTTGTTGGTTCAATGGTTAGCAGATATGTAATTGAAGCTATTAGAAAAACTGTCCAGCCTGTAATAAGATTATATAAACGAAACTTACTCATTATTGAAAATTTTGAACGAAGATAGAAAAATAGAACTAAGTATCAAGATTGAATATAAGCGTTAGCAGAGTTAACAAATAAATTGTACTTTAGATTTATGCCGTGAACGTTACGATTAAATGAAGAATGATACGAATTTACACATTAAAAAAGTTAGGTTTTATAACCCTTATCAGATGATTTATTGTTTGGAATATTTTTTATACAATGGTTTGGTAAATAGAAAAATTTATTACTTTTGCAGGGTTAAAAAAATGACATAGAATTTGTCCGATGGTGTAACTGGCAACACATCTGATTTTGGTTCAGAAGAGTCCAGGTTCGAGCCCTGGTCGGACAGCTTAAAGCCTTGAGAAGTCAAGGCTTTTTTTATAGGGATATTATATTTCATGTCAGATGTCAAATGTTTTAGATATGCTCAAATACATAAATATTTGCCTTTTGACATTATACATCTGACATAAACATGGACATATCCGGACATAGTGATGAAATAAAAGGCGGTAATATAGCGTAAATGGAGAATTGATCATATAGCAAATATTGTTTTTCGTTTTGTATAAGTTTTTGTTTAAGTAGTGGTTTGGTATAATACATTGTACCGATAAAATCATACTGTACAACTATTTAGGATTAATCGTGTTCGTAAAGAAATAGCTAATATATTAGCTATTTAGTTTTTGTATTCGTATATTTGGCTAACATATTATCTATTATGGGAAAATATAGTATAAGTAAATCACCTTTTGAAATTTTAAAAGATACTGCTTCAAAACACCGGGAGTTAAGAAAGAAAGCGAAATTATCTCAAGCTGAATTAGCGGAACGTTCGGGTGTTTCATTGGGTAGTATAAAGCGATTTGAAAGTACCGGACATATCTCATTGGAGTCTTTTTTAAAACTATTACTCATACTGAACAGGTTAGATGATTTTGATGCGATTTTGGAGCACAAGGATAACATGGATAGTATAGAGAATCTATTCAGTAGTAAAACAAGAAGATAATGACGGGGGTGAAAAAGTTAATAGTATCAATTAGTTTAGGTGAACAGGAGATTGACCTGGGAGAACTGGTGAGTGCAAAAAGGAAGATATATTTCAAATATTACCCAGGTTTTATTGACAAGGGAATACAAATATCCCCTTTCAAGATGCGCTTATCTGATAAGGTTCTATCAGCAGATACTAAGCCTTTTGATGGATTATTTGGAGTTTTTAACGATTCCTTACCTGATGGATGGGGACAGCTATTGTTAGATAGAACATTATCTTCCAGAGGTATTTCGATCAGTAAAATAACACCACTGGACAGGTTAGCATATATTGGCTTTGGAGGTATGGGCGCCTTGATTTATCGACCTGAAATTGGCTCGGAGTATGTTAGAAAAAACAGACTCGAACTAGATGTTATCGCCAGTCAAATGAATTATGTTCTGGAAGGAGCAAGTTCTGATGTGATTGAAGAGCTTTTTGATCTTGGAGGATCATCCGGAGGAGCCAGACCAAAGATTTTTGTAGGCTATAATCCA
Organism: Chlorobiota bacterium; assembly: GCA_030632095.1. Lineage (GTDB taxonomy): Bacteria > Bacteroidota > Bacteroidia > Bacteroidales > B39-G9 > JAADFW01. The sequence continues at coordinate 16,845 of DAOVJU010000005.1, read as the reverse complement.
GCTACTGATCATCTTATTCATGGATCAGAAGAGTTGCCGGATGGATATGAGCATTGGATCATAAAGTTTCCTTCTTCTTCAGATCCAATTGATATTGCTTATATAGAGTATTCTTATTATAAAATGGCTTTAGATGCCGGTATTAAGATGAATCAGTGTAAACTTTTTACAGCTGGTTCTGGCAAGGAATATTTTGGAACTAAACGTTTTGATCGTGTTGATGGTATGAGGGTGCATATGCATTCTGCCAGTGGGTTGATGCATGATAATTTTAGGTTAAGCAATATGGATTATGGTTATTTGATGGATTGTGCTTTTAGACTTGAAAATCATGTGAAAGCATATGAGAAAATCTTAAGACTGGCAGCTTTTAATGTATTTGGCCATAATTTGGATGATCACAGTAAAAACTTTTCATTTTTAATGGATAACGAAGGTAGATGGCAGTTAGCACCGGCTTATGATTTAACTTTTTCCTATTCATCTCACGGTATGCATAGCACAATGGTTGCAGGAGAAAGTAGAGCCCCAGGTAAAAGGCACTTATTAGAATTAGCAAAATATTTTAGTGTAAAAAAACCTGATGAGATTATTGACAGAGTTCAGGATGTTGTTTTTAGTTGGGATAAATATGCAAATGAAAATCGAGTAGGAAGCGAATCTACTAACCTGATTAAAAAAGCGATTAGCAAAAAAAAGTCTGAAATATAATAAAACCTCCTTTTGAACATGGAGATAAGGATACCCAACGTCTCAACCCACACCTTCCGAAAGACACTCGGCAGAAGGGTTTGGGAGAACAACAACTACTCAGAGCGCTCACTTATAATGCTGGGCGAGCTATTCAACCACTCTTCGGTGAAGAACACCAAAATATACCTTGGGATACGGGAAGAGGAGATTGGGGATGTGTACCTCGGATTGTAATATAAAATCAGATGTAACGATTTTAATGATATATGTTAATCACAAAAAGATTAATTATGCAAATGATACCTGTTGAAGATGATTGAGTGAAATATCAATATATTTTGGATTTGAAAATATACTTCGTTTTCTATTACTCCAATTTTCCAAATTTTTTGAAATCGATTGTTTGTCAAATGTATTTTGCTTTGTTGCAATATAGTCAATTGAAGAAAGCAGTTCAAGAGCAAAATCTGAATAAAATCCAGTCAAAAACTCTATACCTTTCTTGGCAATTTCGAATAATTCTGGTTTCCCTTCTATATATTCTTTAACTGTTTCGTAACCATCAGCAACCATTGTTAATGGTTCAAAAGGTTTCTTACTCATATCACTATAACCCATTATGTAACTACCGTTTAGAACATTTAAGACATATCTTACTTTTCCAGAATATGGGCCATAAAAGTTAGGTTCAAATTCAAGTTTAAAATATTTCTTTGCTCCAAACCTTTGTAAGAAATAACATACCTTTTCACTTGAGAACTCTGATACATACTCACCATTTCTAACTAAATCATAAAGTACATAAAGTAAAAGTGCCCTTGCATCAGTCAGCTTTACTCTCTCTTTTTTTAGGTGTTCCTTAATTTTAGCAGTAGGTTCATAAACAAAGATTTCAACATTAAGATAACTTAGCTTATGTTCAATTATTTTTTTAACTCTTTCCCATTTCAATCCTCCGCTACCAGCACCTAGTGGAGGTATTGCAATACTTTTAATTTGCCTCTCCTTTATAACAATTATTAAATCATCTAATCCATCCTCAACATAACTATATTCGGATGGTTTTCTCCAGTCCTTTTTTGTTGGGAAATTGATTATAATTTTATCTCCTGAATTTAAATTACTATCATGTGTAGTAAACATTTTTCCAACAACAACTTCCCCTCTTTTACAAGTTTCATAATAAGCTTTAAAATTATTATGAAATGCTTTCTTAAACTGTAAAGCAATTCCCTTACCCATTACCCCAACTGTATTAACGGTATTTACTAAGGCTTGTGCATCACTTTCTAATATATTTCCTGTTATATACTTTATCATAATCCTTCAACTAAAAATATGCTTTGGGTATAACTTTTATTTTATTTTCTTCAACACCTAAGTTAATCAATTTTTCTTTTGCTGCTTCATTATAACAACCAAAACCAATTAAATACTCAGGTAATATATCATTTTCTGTCAAAAACTCTGCTTGTTTTTTTCCTTTAAGATTTAAATTATCATCCCCTCCCCAATAACTAGCTTTCACTGCAGCCCAATCAATAATATTTGGAAGATCATTAATCTTACTTCTATCATAAAATGAAGTCAAACTATCAGTGGCATGTCCATCAGTAAAATAAAAATCAATATCAGATCGAATTATTAATTCTAATGAACAGGCCAAGTATACAATATCCTCAGCAGAAGTCGCCTTTTCAACAAAGTTTCCACCATGCTGTATTACATAAAGCATAGGCATTTTAATACCATAATAGAAAGGAATAAAGTCACCTAATACAATACTTGGTGCATTTGTATTAAATAAATCTCCATTATCAACTCGTACTCTTTTTGTATCCCTTGTGCTTATCAAACTTATATCTCCTATGTTAACAAACCTCTCATTTGCATTGGGCGAATTTCTATGTGTAATACCATACTGTAAGATATGCGGAATATTTTCTATATGAGTAATACGATAGATTTTTATTTGCTCCAGTTCCATTAATTATTCAAGTTTTATTGAATGTCAAATTTACGAATTTTTATCTGTACAATAACATATCAAATATATATGAATCTTAAAAGATTGGCTTTCACAATTTGCATCAATTAATTAGTATAGAGCATAATATTTTTATTTATTTATCGAATTAATAATTGAATATTGAAGCTCTTAGCAAATGTACGGACAATATGATATAGGCGTGCGCTCCAATTCCAGCTTCACAAGCACTTGGAATTCTAGCCCTTATTCATCACAAAAAGTGCCAGGTGGGCCCTGAAGGTTTTCTAATGATAAAAAAATCGACCGTAAATAACAGCGTCAATATAGCGTAAATCAAATTTTCAATTTCATATCTTGCTGGCATCCAATCTTCTGCAATCCCCGTCCTGTGCCTGGTCGGACAGCATGAAGCCTCAAGAGATTGAGGCTTTTTCTTGCACCATCCTGGCTAAAATGAAATGGAAAGCTGGAACAATTTCACGAACAGTGCGAATAATCCAGAATTTCGTGTACTAACGATTTATTATCCATATTTGTTTCATTATCTCAACTGATGATATTTTTCCATACTTGTTCAAGACTCCGTTTGGACTTTTATGTTTCATTTAATTAAAATAATACCTCGCTGTTTTTGAGCCTCCAGGCTCGGAATAAATTATATTTTATTTTATTTCTATACTCTTTATAGAAGTCTGTATTCCGCCATATGGGTTTTTAATGTAATATGCTTTTGTATAATGAACAAGTTTCTATGTATACTTAATCCATCAAGCACCTAACTGAGTGGCCTAAATCCTTGCCCAAGTAATTGTAACAAAACACTCCGGAGTTATCGTATTTCAGGCCGTAAATCCACACTGAAGAGCCATTATATTCAGTTGAACTCCAGAAATAAGTATAGTTGCCCAATTCGCTATATGAGCCACTCTCAGCACGCTGCCCCCCCGGAATAACCGTGAAACGGCTTTGATTTGTTGCACCCGTATTTGGTCTATTCCAATGCTCATAGCCAGCCTCTTTCATTTTTCCACCATTCCCTCCAAGATAATCAATAAGTTCATTCCATTCGGCATCACTTGGCAAATGCCAGCCTGCAGGGCACACTCCTTGTACACCACTTGGATTGGTATTGCTACTTGCTGAGCCATTCATCACTGCTGCCCAGGTGTACAAAGCACCATAAGTTCCGGCATAGCATACAGAATCATCATCGTACCAGAAATAATATTTTGTTGTATAATCTGCATCAATATTAGTTGAATCGGTTCCATCTACTAATACAGTTCCATCTGCATAATGGGTTGTTTTCAGGTTTTCGGTCATCCATATTTGATTTCCAATTTGAACCGTTTGGTATTCGTTTCCATCAAAATCTGAAACCACAATTGTGTCATTATAAAATATTTCATTTCCGGCATAAGTGTTCCACTTATTTCCATCAAAATATACGGGCTTGTTCTCATCAGTACTATAAACAATCAGGCCGGCTGGAGGATTATTTATGCTAGCTATTTCTGAGTTTGTTAATCTTGGTAGTAACAATCCTTTATCAGTCGATTTAATATCCAAAATTGCTGAGTTATCAGGCGTATAACTATCATCATCAGTAATAGTAATATTTTGGGGAAATGTAGTATTAATTAGCATAAGCATGTAGCTTATTATTATCAACGTATATTTGAATGATTTCATGATCTGATTTTTTGTTGATAAGATAAATTTAAGACTAAAATCGTTCATTTCATTAGATTTGGGCGATTTTTTGTTTAATTATACCGAATAGTGTTCATTTTTCCGATTTTAATTATTCCATTCTTAAAATCCGAATAAATATCTTCCGATAATTATCGGAATGGCATATCTGATTGTAATCAATAATTCCTAAATAGAAATTATTAAAACAATGTAGTATAACTGGACATAGAATAAAATAGTAAAGCGGCTTTTTGCGTAATTGGAATTGGTAATGTTAAAATAATTTTTCAATCTCGGTTTTTATCTTTGCCCAGTCAAACTTTTTTGCCAATTCCATTGCCTGGTTATTAGTAATACCTTCATACGAAAAGCTAAAAATCCCAGTCTGCTGTTCTTTTTCCGCAATAAAGACTATAATTGAACCGGAACCATCTTCTTTATTATAGGCATGACTTGTTTTAAAACCATCAATTGTGGTTATCGTAGCTTTTACTTCATCAGACTCAAGTTCAACATCACCAAACTGTTCCATACTATTAGCCAGGCTGCTTATTACAATTGTTGCTGATAATTCAGCATCATTATTTTCATAGCTGCGTCCGGCATTAATCATTTTCATGCCCATCATATTCATGCTGCTTCCTGAGGCTGTTTCTGCCTCATAACCCGGCAGATCAATTAATAATGGTTTTAAACTGTTTTCTGATTGACTAAATGCAGAAATCATCATTGTAAAAACAATACTTACTGTGAGAATGTACTTTGAAATCATAAGAACTCCTTGTGTTTAATTATAAATTTTTAAAACTAATATTTGTTTATAAAGATATTGGTTTAAAAAACAATTAATTTTTTGTAAGCATGCGCATAAAAGAATTAAATGCATGTAATTGGAAATATCTTCTCCTTCTTGGATTTTAACTTACATTTTTTTAAGTAAACCATATATTATTTTATTTCCTTTTCTTGTTTTGATGTTAAAATCATCAACTAAAAAGTTTAATTTATTTTTGTTCCAGATATAAATACTACAATCGATATCAGGATATTTTAAATAAATATCAGAAAGTTTAACGCTGTAATATATTTTAGTCCATTCGGCTGTATCAGATAGAACGTAATCTTCAAAGTTAGCTGCTCTCCAATCAATAACCTTTCCTTTTGATGAAAGTGATGAAATTATTAAAATGTCTTCCCTGACAAAATCAAGAGGATAAATATCAACGGAAATATCTATTAAATCATTCTTGACATTAATGATATCATATAATTTGCAATCGAATTTTGGACCCCATTCCTGATTTTTTTTCATTAAATATGAATATTCCCCCGATTTACATAAGGAATCAATAATACATTTCTCATTTATATTAGACCAATGGTTGTAATCATTTTCAAAATTATTACTCGATTCAAAAGTATATGGATGGATTAAAGTTTCAGCTTTATCTTTAGAATAAACATAGAAATTTCCATCATGATAATCCATATAATCAATTAAATAAGGATAATAATCTGAAATGATAAATGGTATTACAGGATTATTTTCTGAAATTGTACAATAGGAAAAATATGAACTCTTTTGATTTTTAAGAAAAATAATAAAATCCTTAACATTTAAAAATGATTCATATTGAACCACATCAAAATCAAGTTTATATTTTTGTTTATAATATTCTGATATTTTTTTATGTGTATTTAATATTGAGGTAGTTGATTCCTGAGCATATTTTTTCTTAAAGGAATAAGTTTTAATAGTTAACTTTTCATATGGACTATTATAAAATAATTCATAATAATTTCGTACATAAATTAATGTTAATATATTGATTATCATTATTATCGAAATAATTGCTATTAATATTTTATTTTTAAAATGAGTTAAGTGTCCAAATAATATAAATAATAGAAAAGGGAAAGAAAAGATCAATACAGAATATTGTATTACTCCATTAACATAACGGGAATAAAAAAAGCCAATTAAAAATGGTAGAAAAAACCAGCTTAATGAAATATAAAAGAATTTATTCTTGAATACATTAATTCTTTTTTTATTAATAATACCATATAATATAATAAAGAGAACAGCCAGCAAAACAAATATCGAATAATGAAAAATATACTGGATATAAACGATTAAAAAATCATTATGTGGTTTGCCTAACCATCCTTCTATTCCGCCTTCTTTCAATTGATGAAAAAAAATTGGTAAATGTGGTATATAAAGAATGAAAATAGAAACTCCTGCTAACATGTATTTAATCAAATGTATCTTTTTAACAAAACACACACCAGTAATTCCAACAATAGCTGCAAATAGGAGACTAAAATGATGATTATATGCACACAATGCACTTGCAATTATATAAAAGATTGTGTTTTTATAGTTTCTATCATTTTCTGTAAAAATTACCTTATCCCAATAATAAACCATTAGTAAACAGAAGAATAAACCACTGATATAAGGCCGTGCAATTTGACTATACATAATGTGGTATTCTATTGTTGCCATAAAGGCAGCACTTATTAATCCTACTGTTGAATTAAACCAACTTTCTGATATCTTAAAAATTAAGTATATCGAAGCTAATCCAGCAATTATGAATGGTAGCTTCACAACCATTTCAGAATAACCGAATATTTTCGTCCAGTAGAAATAGAATATTTGAATCCCTGCTGGATGAGTATCAGTTAATACTCCATACTTAATTAATTCTGAAAATGAATCAAAATAGGTTCTAAAAAGAGCACTGAATTCATCGTGTGTGAAAGGTACTTCTGAGAACTTATAAAACCTTAATACACTGGCAACAACTAAAATAATTAATATTATAACTGAGTTAATTGATTTCATTATTTTTAATAGTTATTATAAAATTGACTTTTTAATGTACTTAATTGTGATACAAATTACAAGTAAAACAAAATTAAGAAGAAGATAATTAAAAATGATACATTATTTAATATTGATCATTGTTGGTTCACAAAATAAAGCAAACAATATAAAAGATTTTTTTTTATATCGAATACAACCTTATTATTAAATGACTTGTCTTATATTTATGTTTAATAAACAAATCACTTTTTTATGTCAATACAAGTATTCCTGAAAAATATAAAAGCTTCTGTTTTGATATGTTTAAATGCCATTTTGTTGATATTTCTTTCAATTTCAGTATATGGACAAATCGTTATTAATGAATATTCCGCTTCTAATCTCTATGATTTTACAGACAATTATTCTCGTTATGAAGACTGGATAGAGTTGTGTAATACTGGAAATGAAGGAGTAAATTTGAAAGATTATTATCTCAGCGATCGACTTTCTGATTCTATGAAATGGAAAATTCCATCAGATGTTTTTATATTACCGGGTGAATTTTTATTGATTTGGGCTACAGGTAGAGATGAAGCATCAGGAGGGTATCTTCATACAAACTTTAAGTTATCTCAAACCAAGACTGATCCTGAATATATTGTTTTATCCGATCCTGATGGGAACATTATTGATTATTTACAATTATTGAAAACTCAATTAGGCCATTCGCATGGAAGAACAACAGATGGTGAAAGTTCATGGAGCATTTTTATTGATCCTTCACCGGGTTTTACTAATAATAATGCTGATTCTTATTTGCGTTATGCAGAAAAGCCAATAATGAATTATGAAGCTGGTTTTTATCATATCAACCTTACAATTTCCATTAATTCTGATGAACCTGATGCTGAAATATTTTATACATTAAACGGAACAGAGCCAACTTCTTCTTCATCTGTTTATATAGTTCCATTAGAAATATCATCATCAACAATTGTTAAAGCACGTGTAATAAGTAATAATGAAGATATTTTACCCGGCTTTATTGACTTTAATACTTATTTTATAAACGAAAATCATGATTTAGCTGTTTTTTCAATTTCTGCTGATAACATTGAATATCTTTTAAATGGTAATGCATCATTAGTTCCTGTTGGAACATTAGAATTTTTTAACATTAATGAAGATCGGACTAATATTGGTTATGGTGAATTCAATAAACATGGACAGGATTCGTGGGTAAATGATCAGCGCAGCATTGATTACATATCAAGAGATGAATGCGGATATAACTATGCTATACAGGATAAACTTTTCAGTTTGTCAGAAAGAGATGAGTTTCAGCGGATTATATTAAGGGCTGCAGGAGATGATAATTATCCCGGAATAGATACCAGCGCTCATATGCGTGATATGTTTATTCAAAAAACGGCAAATGCAATTGATTTGAATCTGGATGTTAGAAAGGGTGAACGGTGTATAATGTATGTAAATGGACAATATTGGGGAATTTATTCCATTCGCGAAAAAGTTGACGATCATGACTATACGAAATTTTATTATGACCAGGATAAATATGACCTTGAATTTATAATGCTTTGGGGATATACATGGGCTGAATACGGGGGACAACTGGCATTGGATAATTGGTATGATCTTTATGATTTTATTGTTTATAATGATATGAGCATACAAGCAAATTATGAATTTGTTAAAACAAAATATGATATTACCAGTTTGGTTGATTATGTGATAATTAACTCCTATGTTGTTTGTTCTGACTGGTTAAACTGGAATGTAGGATGGTGGAGAGGTAAAAATCGTAATGGTGAACATCAGAAGTGGGGTTATATACTTTGGGATGAAGATGCTACTTTCGGACATTATATAAATTACACAGGGATCCCGGCGCAAACTCCTTATGTTCCACCATGCTATCCGGAAGATCTCGATGATCCATGGTCTGATCCCGAAGGCCATATTACTGTTCTGAATGCTCTTAGAAACAATGATGAATTTAGCCAGTATTATATTTCCCGTTATATTGATTTGTTGAACACAGGTTTAAGCTGTGAATCGATGCTTAACAGTCTTGATAGTCTTTCTGCCTTAATTGAACCTGAAATAACTGCACATATTACAAGATGGGGCGGAAGTTTCATGGAATGGAAAAATAATGTGACTAAACTTAGAACTTTTATTGAAGAAAGATGTAATTATGTATGGGGAGGATTAAGTGATTGTTATGAACTAACAGGACCCTTTAATTTATCTTTAGATATTAATCAAACAGGTGCTGGAAAAATTTTAATAAATTCAATAATTCATGAGAAATATCCCTGGCAGGGACAATACTTTGGAGGTATAGATATTAAGCTTCAGGCAATAGAAGCGAATATAAATTTCGAATTTGATTATTGGGAAATTGAAAATCATGAGATCTATCCTAATGATACATCCAATGATATTGTAATAAGTATTAATGAATCGGAGTCTATAACGGCACATTTTAAGCCTAAAATAGTTCAGGATACGCTGGTTATTAATGAAATAAATTACAATTCAGCTGATAATCATGATCCTGGTGATTGGGTTGAATTTTATAATACGAATGATTATGCAGTAAATCTTGAGAACTGGCAATTTAAGGATGAAGATGATAGTCATATCTTCACTTTTAATATTGGAATTTCTATTGAACCAAAAGGATATTTAGTTCTATGCAACGATACTGCGGGTTTTCACAGTTTATTCCCTGATGTTAACAATTACATTGGAGACATGAATTTTGGCTTAAGCGGAAAAGGAGAACTTATAAGATTATATAATGAAGGAGGATTATTAATAGATACAGTGCATTATAACGATAAAGCTCCCTGGCCTGAATATCCTGATGGAAATGGTGCAACACTTGAATTAATTAATCCGTTTTATGATAATGCATTACCAGAGAGTTGGGAATCATCAATTGATTTTGGAACACCAGGCGCCATAAACAGTACTTATGTAAAAGTAATAGAATCACATTATCAAGATCAATTCATTACAATAAATGTTTATCCGAATCCATTTAATGACAAAGCACAAGTACATTTAAATACAAAACAGAATATTTCAGATGCTCAAATGCATATTTTTAATATTTTGGGAGAGAAGGTAAGAATTATTGAACATATAAATAGCCATACTTTTAGCATATCAAGAGGACAAATGGAAAACGGATTGTACATATTTAAAATTTACGGTTATCAGCATATTTTAATGGGTTCAGGAAAATTCTTAATTAAAACATACTAAGCATTTTAAAATGTTTAACGCATTGAACAAATATAGCGTAAAACTGTTTTACCCATACACCAAAACACCGATTGTATATTTTTCATAGAAAACACGGATGACTTTTTTTTGTTTTTGCAATACAATACAAAAATGCAACCTTTTTTAGGTTCATTTGTCTATATTGTAAAACAATTATTGTCGTATTAAATTCTAAAAGAAATGAAAATATCAGGAATAAAAAACAAGGTTTTTATTGCAGTCTTATTATTGATTTTTATATATGCTTGTACTGACGATCCTATTGATCAGGATAATTCAGCGCCGGTTTTTGTTTCAGCGTATGTTGACACCGACACAAAAAGCAAAGTGCTGGCCACTTTTAACGAAAATATACATACTACCTCACTTGGTTTTATTATAAAAGTAAATGAAGTAATACAAACAATAATTGAAATTGATGGTAGTGGATCCAGGTATATTACATTTGAATTCGAATTTACTATTAGTTATGGTGATGATGTAACAATTGAATATGATGCCACTATTGGTAATGCAACAAATGATGCAGATATTCGTCTTTCATCATTTAATCCGAAAACTGTGCTAAACGCTATAGAAGCAACCGATTTTTCTGTTTTATTGCCCAATATTCCTGTTGAAGCAAAAGATGATACTATTTGGCTGGTTATCAGAACAACTGGTAGTTCCAGTACATGGCCATGGGACCATAAAACTGCTGCAATTAATATGAGGTTATCTGCAGAACCCTTAACAACACCTTTTGATATTATAATTTATGCTCCGGAAAATGGAGATTGGTTACCCACAAGAGACTTTGGGGAAGGACATTATGCTACTTTGTTGAATCAAACTAATAAATATCAGGAATTAAAAGTGGTTACCTGGGTAAAAGCATCAACAATTTCTGGTACAAATATGGGATATATAAATGAAGAGTCAGCAGCAGTTGAAAACATCGATATCGATAATGCATATCAATTACAAGTAGATGGAATGGATTATGTTGAAGGAGATATTATCAGTAGTGAATATGAATTATGGTATTATTTCCCTGCTGATTTAGAAAAAGTATATAAAATATCCATAAACGATAAAGGCAATGATCCGGAAAATTTTACAGGATTAGTCCGGGGAATCTTATTTAATAGTTATTTGTTTGAATATCCAGATCTGCAAACTATTAGATCTGAATATCCATTAACAATAACTGGCATTAATACTGATGAAGATGTAATTTATATTAGAATTGATAAATCCGATTGGAATACTTTTTTAGGGACTTTTCAAATTATTGTTGAAGAACAATAGTTCTATTTGCCATTTATCCCCAATATATATTTCAATTTAAAAAGGTTGCTAATTCTTTTTCTCGAATTAGCAACCTTTTCCATTTTTTATTAATTCTTTATCATCACAACATCCGTATTCAAACTGAATAGTGAAATGATTTATTTGATATTTACTGGCTAATAAATGTTCAATTTCATCGCGGACTTTTTGTGCATCGCTAACTTTCAAGTCACTTTTCAAATCAACATGGCTTTCAAAATGTATATTGGTGTCAGTCAGGTTCCATGCATGAACATGATGTATATTCTGTACTTCAGGTATTTTTTCAATTTCTGATTTAATATCAATAAGGTCTATACTATCGGGGGTTGATTGCATTAAAATATTTGCGGCTTGCTTTAGTATAACATAACTTTCTTTTAAAATGTAAATTCCGATAAGGAAGGTAATAAGAGGATCGACCCAGTAAATTTTATAAAAAACAATTAAAATACCACCAACAATAACAGCAACCGATGAGAGGGTATCTCCCAGTAAATGAAGATAGGCAGCTTTCATGTTCAGGTTTTTATGAGAGTCTTTTTTAAGGATAAAAACGGATATAAGGTTTGCCAAAAATCCAATACTTGCCACAATTAACATTAACTCCCCCTTAATTGGCGCTGGTTCGAAAAACCGGTGAATTGCTTCATAAAACAAAACAAATGAAATTGCGATTAATACAACAGCATTAAAAAGCGCTACAATTATTTCAATTCGTTTGTAACCAAAAGTTTTTCTAAGGTTTGATTTGCGTTTGCCAATTTTATGGGCAACATATGCTATTAAAAGAGCGATCGCGTCACTCAAATTATGCAGTGCATCCGATAATAAAGCCAGGCTATTTGACAAAAGGCCACCTATAATTTCGGCAAATGCTATGGTAAAATTCAGTATTGTTGCAAAGAGTAAATTCTTTTCATTTATTTCCGAGTGATCATGATTATGATGTCCTTCCATTTTCTAAATTTTATATCGAACTCAGGTTAATAAGTAATCATACAGTTATCTGTTTTGTAACCGTGATTATCAGGGAGTTGCAAAAGCATCTCGTTTTCTATGTATATAGATTCTATATAAGCTAATGATAATGTAAAATTGGTAAAAAATATTGTTTAATTAATCAATAAGCAACCAAAAAAAGGAAATAGTGTCTTTATAGTATCCATACACTTACCAGATATATACTGATTTTAATAAATGCTTTGGATTAGATTAAAATCAGAAAACCCAGACTGAAAAGCCTGGGTTTTTTATTGTTATTATATCAAATTGAATTTAAAAAATTAATCCCACTTCGGTAATCGGCCTGGAGTCCATGGAGCTTTCATCTGTTCCAGATGATCTTCTATTGCAGGGATGCGATTATTGTTTATATTTTCTAACTGGTTTAAAACCGGCTTTATCAACTCTGCTGCAATGTTGTATTGTTCCTTCATGGTGGAAGTTGGTTCCGAAGTTGTACTCCACAGTCCGTAAATAATATATTCAAGCCGGTCAAGAATTGATGGCGGTTGATTCTCATTTCGTTTACTTATGGCTTTATCTCCCTTAAGGCTAATATCAATTTCGTACAATTGTTTTTTTAATAAGCGTATTTCAGTTCGTAATGAATCGTTTTTTCCGGGAGCATTATTTAAGGCAATTTCAAACAGTTCAGTTTTATTTGCTAATTCATTTCGTGAGCTAATAATACCTTCAACTACTCGGTTCATTTCATATATCTTTTGCATGAAGTTTACTAATTTCGCACGTGGTTCAGCAGGGAAAGTGCTATTTTGAAGAACTTTTGTAGTGAATGAAACCGGCTCATGAATAGTTGTAAATTGTTCATCTTCAAATTTTGATAATGAAACCATATATTCTCCGGGAAGTACCGGCATGCCACTCGTTTCATTTTTGAATTTATCTTCAGGTTTTTTTGCCGGATTGGTGGAAGCATATTTCAAATCCCATGTAATTCTATGCATGCCTTTTTTAGCTGGAGCTAATAGTTCTCTTATTTTATTTCCATTCTTGTCAGTAATGGTAAAAACAAGATAAGGCTCTTCCTCTGTATCTTCCAATTGCAGTTCATTGAAAGTAGGATAATTAACCGGGATATTTTTCTCAAAATTTTCTTTTTCGGTTTTTTGTCGCTTTTCTTTGCGCTTTAATATATCATCTTTCAGATAATACGTAATTGTTGCACCAAATGGTGGATTCTTTGCTGCATAGTATGATTGCCCCTGTGCTGATTTTCCCCTTTCCTGGATGAACATTAATGCATCTTTAACAGGAAATATGATACACTCTTTTTCCAGTTCAGTGTTGGTGATCTTCTGCAGAGCACTATAATCGTCTAATATGTAAAAACCTCTTCCAAATGTTGCAATAACCAGGTCTTTTTCTCTTTTTTGGATCACAATATCTCTTATTGCAGTAGTAGGTAAATCTCCTTCAAGTTTAATCCATTTCGTTCCACCGTCTATGGTGAAATAAATTCCAAATTCGGTTCCTGCAAAAAGCAAATTGCGATTTTCAAAATCTTCAATAACACTATAAACAGTTCCTCTCTCCGGCAGATTTGATGTAATGGATTTCCATGTTTTGCCTTTATCGGCACTTTTTAATAAATAGGGTTTCAGGTTATTTTGTTTTCTGGCATCAAAAGAAGCATAAACAATGTTTTCATCATATTGAGATGTATAAATACAACTTACATAGGTCATTTCCGGGATGCCTGGGAATGATTCATATTTAGTCCAGCTTTGTCCATTATTCTCGGAGACCTGTATTAGCCCATCATCGGTTCCAACAAACAGTAAACCTTCTTTCATAGTTGATTCGGCCAGGGATACAATATTTCCATAAAGTGAAATTGAGGCATTTTTCGCAACAGCATCCACACTTTGAATTTTATCCATTACCGGCAAACTATTTCGATCAAGCTGACGAGTCAAATCCGGACTTATTATTTCCCATGTATTTCCACGATCTTCGCTCTTAAAAAGCTTATTTGCTGCGAAATATAACCTGGTATGCGAATGCGGACTGATTATTAACGGGGCATTCCAGTTCCATCGGTATGCTTCATCTTTTCCTTCTATGGGCTTTATTTCAATATTCTCTCCACTACGTTTATCATAGCGCACTGCCCAGCCATATTGCGCTTGTGCATAAACAATATTTGGATCTTCAGGATCTATTTGCGATTTAAAACCATCACCACCATTGGTCACAAACCAGTCGGCATTCACAATTCCCATCCTGTTAAGGGTTCTTGATGGCCCACCCATGCTGTTATTGTCTTGTGTTCCTCCATACACATTGTAAAAAGGATAATCATTATCAACTGAAACTCTGTAATACTGTGTAACCGGTAAATTATCTTTGAAATCCCAGTTTGCAGCATTGTCATAGCTTTCATAAATTCCTCCATCGCCACCAATAATAAAATGATTAGGATCGTCAGGATCTATCCACATAGCATGATCGTCTACATGGCGGTTTTTATTTCCAAGATTTTTCCATGTTTTTCCTCCATCTACTGATACTTTTGAATAAGTATCCATAGAATATATTTTGTTTTCATTTTCCGGGTCTGCAAATAATCGGTTATAATATTGTGGACCTCCGCTCACATAATCACTCATTTTCGACCAGCTGCCACCACGGTTTACTGACCTGTAGACTCCTCCTTCGTCATATTGTGCTTCGATTATGGCATAAATATAATCCGGATTTTTAGGTGAAATGGCTAATCCTATTCTACCCATTTCCACAGAAGGTAATCCATTCTCAAGTTTTTTCCAGCTTGCACCGGCATCAATAGATTTATAAATCGCCGATTCGGGTCCTCCGTTTATTAATGTCCATACATGCCTTCTTCGTTGATACGATGCAGCGTATAAAACATCCGGGTTTCTCGGATCAAAAACAATATCGGTTACCCCGGTATTCTCACTTATGTAAAGTATTTTATTCCATGTTTTACCATAATCTGTGGTTTTAAATAATCCACGATCTCCACCCGGGCCCCATAGCGGACCTTGAGCAGCAACATAAACATGTGAGTTTCTTGGATCAATAATAATTCTGCCAATGTGTTCAGAATTTTTTAATCCCATATTTTCCCATGTATTTCCTTTATCTTCTGACCGGTATACACCATCGCCATATCCAATAGCCCGCTGACTATTGTATTCACCGGTTCCAACCCAGATTAGGTGTTCATTATTAGGATCAATCTCAACATCAGCTATGGAGTAAGAGCCTTCCTGATCAAATATGGGTTCATAAGTGATACCGGCATTACTTGTTTTCCATACATTTCCTGCTGCAACAGCCACATAATATTCTGAATGGTTATTTTTATTTACTGCAAGATCTGCAATTCTGCCGGAGGCATAAGCCGGCCCAATACTTCGAAATTTTAAATCCGAAAACGTAGCCGATGACATTGGACCTTCTTCCTTGTCTTTATCTTTATTTTTCTTTTGTGCATTAATGTTAAAGGATAAAATCAATATTGTAAAAAGGGATACAATATTTTTAGTTTTTGTTATACTCATAATATAAAGTTTGTTAAAAATTCAATTTTTGAAAATCACTTAGTTATATATGATTCTTTTTGAAGCAAGTTTATCTTTCTTGTCGTATAGTTCTATGTGATAAATACCCGGGGATAAATTACCCGGATTCCATATAATTTGCTTTTTATGAGACGCCACTTTTGTTTTATATACTTCCTTGCCATTAAAATCGTAAATACATATTTTACCTGTATCTGTGATAATAAATTCGATTGTAAAAATATTTTCTGAAGGATTTGGATAAACATTGATTATTTTTCCAAATTCAGAATTGAAATTCAATTCATTAACAGGGTTAATATTTTCGTTTATACCTATAGCATAATCCCCTGAAAGCAATGTGTCGCATAAAAAATATCCACTTGTGTATGAACCGGAAGAACTGTGTGATATTTCCCGCCATTCTTTTGTTGCATCCGGGCGGTATAACAGGGTTAAGGTATCCA
>DAOVJU010000180.1 GCA_030632095.1 Chlorobiota bacterium | reverse complement strand
TTTCTTTCCATTCGACCACCAAAATTTTGGTTCCTTTTTTAAATAGTTTTATACTGATTTAAATGGTAAGCAAATTGAATTATAATTGTGTATAATACTAACATTGATCCTCTTCTTATTAACAATAATAGGCAAAAAAGTAAATTTTGTTATTTTTGCTCACTGTTTTACCTGAACAATGTTATTTAAGGATTATGAATATCCAAATTTTTCAATGCATAAAAAAGCGCATAATAATTTTATAAATCAAATAATTAAATTCCAGGAAGATTATAATAAAGATGTAAACAATGTTTGTCTGGAACTTTATCAATTTCTTGATTCCTGGTTTAACAATCATATACTTAAATACGACAAAGAAGCTGTTATTTTCTTAAAAGAAAAAGGTCTTTAGATAATTATTAATTTAGAAATAGTTTTGCCACAGTCTTTGTCTGTCGAAGACAGATTCACAGATTTTTTCTGATTAATTAGTGCCTGTCCATAAAGTCGGTATTTAATTTAGATTGTCCCATAGGGACAAAATATTTGTAGTGTTGATAATCAGCATGATAACCGCAGGAAGCACAATCTAAATTTGAAACACAAAACTAACATCCTGCGGAATTATAAGACTTTATGGACAAGTGTTGATAATCAGCATGATAACCGCAGGAAGCACAATCTAAATTTGAAACACAAAACTAACATCCTGCGGAATTATAAGACTTTATGGACAAGCACTAATTAAAGACAATATACTAAGTCAAATTGCAATACATTTATTTTATATAAAATATGGTTTGTTTTACTCATTCTTTTAATTTTATCAGTGAATCTGTGGCATTTTTATATTTTCAAAATCAATTATAATAAGTATTGACTTATTAGTTACGAATTTATAAATATCCAAATAAAGCCTGAAATCTAAAATCCGGGTTAATTCATTTTCTTTCCATTTGACCACCAGAATTTTGGTTCTTTTTTTAAATAACCATTTTCATATTCTGCTTCTATTTCTTTTTTTCCATTAATATACCACCAGGTCCAAACGCCTGTTCTTGTACCATTTTCGCAAAATCCTTCTTCTTTTTTATTCCCATTTTTATACCAGTTAGTCCATAAGCCTTCAAGTTGTCCGTCAACATAAAAGGCTTTTTCCTGCATTTGTCCATCCCTATACCATTTTACCCAATAGTCATCGGGTTTACTATTAACATAAAACTCAACTTTTTTTTCTTTACCGCTTTTATAATAATATATCCATTTCCCTTCTTTTTCACCATAGCTGAAAAATCCGTTGTATTCAATTCTTCCATTCTTGAACCATGAGGTTATTTTGTCATTTAATATTCCGTCACTATAGTTAACTTCCATTTCTTTTCGCCCGGATAAATACCAATATTGCTGTAATCCGTGTTGAACGTCTTCAACAAGTTGTATCTCGCTTTTCAATTTACCGGTAAACCAATATGCTTTATAAACCTGTGCATAACTAAGCTTAACCTGGCTAAAAAATATCATAAGCAGGCTATATATGAGATGTTGCTTATATTGTATAATTAACATTAATTAGTGCGTGTCTATAACGTCAAGAGTTTGTTCAGAAAGTTCGAGTTCTAGGCTTGCGAAGCCTGAAAAATGGGAGTTTACTTTTGTAAATGACCATTTTGAAGGCAAGTATAACGACGAAATCGGACTTTATGGACAGACTAATTAATTAATTTGCTTTTTTTTAATAAACGAACAAAATTAAAAATTCTTATAGACATTTAGTTAATTTTCAATTAGTTTTATGCTGATTTAACCATTAAGCAAATTGGATTACAGTTGTGTATAATACTAACATTAATCCCCTTCTTATTAACAATAATAGGCAAAAAAGTTAATTTTGCTATTTTTGCTCACTGTTTTACCAGAACGGTGTTATTTAAGTTATAGTAGTATATGTTTGAATATAGAGTTACAAAAAGGAGCTATTTATTTTTAATTGGAGGGGCCGAAGATAGAAAAGGAGAGATGGTTGTACTTAAAAATGTTGTAAAAACATCAAGAGCTAAAAAAATTATTATTATACCTACAGCTTCAAATTACACACGTGAAATAATTGAAACTTATAACAAAGCATTTAAAAAATTAGGGGTTTATGAAGTCAGGGGTATCGACATTCGTTATCGTAATGAAGTTGATAGACATGAGAACTTTGATTTGATTAGAGAAGCTGATTTAATTTTTTTTAGTGGTGGAGATCAACAAAGGTTAGTTGAAATTTTTGAAGGATCAAAGTTAATCTCCTATATTAAAGAACGTTACTTCAACGGAATGCTTCATGTTGCCGGAACTAGTGCTGGTGCTGCCTCAATGAGTGATCCTATTTTATTTGACGGTGATTATAAGGGTTTTGAAAAAAACTCAGTTAATTTTTATAATGGTTTTGGGTTTCTTGAAGACATAACCATAGATACTCATTTTATGAATCGTGAACGAATACCCCGGTTATCACAATTTTTAATTTCTGGTAAAAGTACCAGGGGTATAGGTATTGACGAAGATACTTGTATTATTATTGATCCTGACTTAAGGTTTAAGGTTGTTGGTAGCGGTGTTGTTACTGTTATTAATTCAGAGAAAGTGACTTTTTCTAATTTTGATCAAATAAATAATAAAAATAAATATAGCGTAAATAATTTAAAAATTGGATTTTTATCACCAGGAACAAAGTTTAGTTTAAAAAAATGGTCGGTATTGAAACCTAATGCAATGAAGGATACTAAACAAACGTATATAAATCAAACAATTAATTGGAATTAAACCGTATTCTTTTTTTCCATTGCTCGCTAAACGACTCTTTTAGTTCAAAAATTTCTCTTCTTTTACCCCATGCTTTTTGACCAAACGAACGTAATACTTTATTTTTAAAATCAATTGGTACTATTTCAAGATATTTACGGTTTAACATTGCTTTTTTATATGCAAACATCATTAATCGTTCAATTTTTGTTGTACGCTTTTTTTCAACAATATCTCTCCTGTTATATAAAAGTAATTTTTGAAGGTCAATTTTAACAGGACAAACTTCTGTACATTTTCCACATAATGATGATGCAAAGCTTAAATGTTTATATTCATCAAGTTCCTTTAAATGTTGTGTTATTACAGATCCTATTGGTCCGCTATAAGTAGTATTATATGTATATCCCCCTATATTTCTGTATACAGGACAAGCATTTAAACAAGCCCCGCACCTAATACATTTAAGCGCTTCTTTCTGATCTGGTTGAGCTAATAACTTTGTCCTTCCGTTGTCTAATAATATAACATACATTATTTCCGGGCCGTTTGTTTCGGAATTTTTTTTCGGGCCTGTAAAAATCGAATTATATGCAGAAATCCGCTGGCCTGTTCCGTGTGTTGCCAATATTGGCCAAAGAATATCCAGGTCGCTTATACCTGGTATTATTTTCTCTATGCCTACAATTGCAATATGTATTTTTGGAAACGAAGTTGTCATTAAACCATTTCCCTCATTTTCAGTGAGAGCAATTGCTCCTTGTTCTGCTAAAATGAAGTTCCCTCCTGTTATTCCTGCATCTGCATTTAAAAATTTATTCCTTAATTTATTCCTTACATAATTTGTTATGTATTCTGGTGTGCTGTCTTTTGGAGTATTAAATTTTTCATGAAATAAATCTGCAATTTCTTTTTTCGATTTATGCATTGCTGGTGTTACAATATGATACGGTTTTTCATTTGCAATTTGTACAATATATTCACCAAGGTCCGTTTCTAAAACTTCTACTTTGTTTTTTTCTAATAAATAATTCAATTCTATTTCTTCTGTGGTCATTGATTTGCTTTTAACCACTGATTTTATATTGTGCTTTTTAATTAAATTAATTATATGGTCTTTAGCTTCTTTTTCATCACTTGCCCAAAATACTAAACCTCCGTTTTTGGTAAAATTTCTCTCAAATTCTTTTAATAATTTATCAAGATTAGCTATTGACACTTGCTTAATTAATGATGCACTACTTTTTGCTAATTCAATATTACTATAATAAGCTTTACCTGTGTCAACAGCATATTCATATTTTGACATGTTGAATTTGATTTTTTTCCTGTGATGTAAATCAAATCCTACTTTTTCTGACTCCTTTTTAAATTTTTTATAATTATTAGTCATTTATGTCTAACTTTTTATCGGCATTTTTTCTATTCTCCTAATATGTCTACCTCCTTCAAACTCAGTTGTTAAAAAGACTTTTATAATCTCTATGGCCATATCCGAAGAAACAAATCTTGCAGGAATAGAACATATATTCGCATCATTATGTAATCTTGCTAATTTCGATATTTCAACATTCCAGCACAATGCTGCTCTTATACCCTGATATTTATTTGCTGTCATACTAATTCCATTTCCGCTTCCACATAAGGTTATACCAAAATTATATTCCATTTTTTCAACTGCATTTGCTAAAGGATGAGCAAAATCAGGATAATCAACACTTTCTTCAGAATAAGTACCAAAATCTTTTATCGAATTTCCCTTTTTTATTAAAAAATCCTTAATTTTTTCTTTAATTGTAAATCCTGCATGATCACAAGCTAAAGCAATATTTATTTTTTTCATTTTTATAAAATATTATTCAATTCAAATATAATGTATTAAAATAGATTAATACTTGTATATGCTTTTATCATCTTTTGGTATGAAATTTTTTTATTAACAAATTATATTAAATTTTTGACAATTATAACTTAACAATAATCAATCTATTACGAAATCATTATTCTCTATTGTTTTTATTATTATACTGTATGTCAGTTATATGACATAAATTAAACATATAAAGTTTTAAGAAAAACATGTTAGGAATTTGTTAATTATAATTTCATTATTTATCAAAATAATATTTGTTTTTATTAGAAAAAATATGGGTAAAAACTAAAAAATTAATATCAAGAAAAATTTTAATTCTTTTTTACAAAGTATCAACAAATTATTAAATGTTAAAAAGAGAAAAAACTTAATGATAAGTTAAATCCTGTTTTATTAACATAATGTTAATTAAATTTGTAATTATTTGATTTTGAATATAAGCTTATCACTTTAATTAGTTAATAATATAATAAAATCTGTTAAATTTTGGTTTAATAATATTTCATATTTTTTTTTCAACATTATTAACAGGATAACATTAACATCATATTATTTTTTAAAAAATGAATAAAAATATTAATGATATAAAAGAAAAAGGATTTTTAGACATCCATATTGATAGATCATTAAATCTGGTTGAAGAAATTAATAAACTTAGAAAAGAAAAAAATGCAGTAATACTTGCACATTTTTACCAGGAAGCAGATATACAGGATATTGCAGATTACATTGGAGATAGCTTAGGTTTAGCTCAACAAGCAGCAAAAACTAATGCTGATATTATACTTTTTGCAGGTGTCCATTTTATGGCTGAAACAG
Organism: Chlorobiota bacterium; assembly: GCA_030632095.1. Classification (GTDB taxonomy): domain Bacteria; phylum Bacteroidota; class Bacteroidia; order Bacteroidales; family B39-G9; genus JAADFW01. The sequence continues at coordinate 1,402 of DAOVJU010000180.1, read as the reverse complement.
CTAAAATACTTTCACCTGGAAAAAAAGTTATATTACCTGACTTAAATGCAGGATGTTCATTAGCAGAATCATGCCAACCAAAAGACTTTAAAAAATTTATTAAGAAACATCCGGAACATATAGTTATTTCTTATGTTAATACTTCTGTAGGGATTAAAGCACTTACTGATATTGTATGTACTTCAACAAATGCAGTTCAAATAGTTGAAAGTTTACCGGAAAATCAAAAAATAATATTTGCTCCTGATAAAAACCTCGGAAACTATATAAATAGCATTACAGGCAAAAATATGTTATTATGGGATGGTGTATGTACAGTACACGAAAAGTTCTCATTAGAAAAGATATTACTTTTAAAGAAAGAAAACACTAAAGCTAAAATTATTGCTCATCCTGAGTGTGAAAAACCTTTACTGACAATTTCAGATTTTATTGGTTCAACATCAGCGCTTTTGAATTATACACAAAAAGATAAAAGTGATACATTTATAGTAGCAACTGAATCTGGAATTTTACATCAAATGAAAAAAGAATCACCTGGTAAAAATTTTATACCTGCTCCACCAAATGATTCAACGTGTGCATGTAATGATTGTGAATATATGAAATTAAATACAATGAAAAAGTTATATATATGTTTAAAATATGAACTTCCTGAAGTTACAGTTGATGAATCGATTAGGAAAAAGGCCTTACTCCCAATCAATAAAATGTTAGAAATATCAAGGAAATTTAATTTGTAAATAAATGCAAATAAATATACGTTTTGTGCTAATTAATATACTATTCTTAATTTTTTGTTTATCTAATGGATATGTGTTAACCCAGGAAATTACTGATGGATATACAAAATTTTATCATGAAAGTGGGCAAGTGTCTAGTGAAGGTTTTATAAAAGAGGGCAAACCTGATGGATACTGGAAATCGTATTTTATAAATGGAGCATTGAAATCTGGGGGAAATAGAAAAAATGGAATGCTTGACAGTATATGGATTTTTTATAATGTTCACGGTGATACCTTAAGTAAAATAAGCTATTTTGATGGTAAAAAAAATGGATACTATGTAAAATACAAGGAGTGGGAAAATAATTCAGGTACATATAGAAGTTCAAAAGAGCTTTATAAGAATAATATAAAACAAGGTAATTCGTATTATTACAATAAATACGGAAAACTACATAAATCAATTTACTTTAAAGATGGTATGAAAAATGGAGAAGGTAAAGAATATGATGAAAACGGAAATTTGATTGGAATTTATGATTATAGAAATAATGTATTAATAAATTTTCAGGAAATAAATCGTTATAATGAGAACGGTTTAATGAAAGGAGTTTGGCGTAATTATTATCCTAATGGAAAAATTGAAACTGAACAGACATATAAAGATGGTATGATAA
>DAOVJU010000441.1 GCA_030632095.1 Chlorobiota bacterium | reverse complement strand
AATCAGAAAAAAATGGATTATTATTAACTCACCTTGTATCTTTTACTTCCTTTTTGGTTCTGAGAATACCCTTAATAGCTTTTTTATCTCTTGTACTTGATTTCAATGTATTGTATTCATCCCAGTAATTTTTTTCATATTCTTTTACCTGATCAGCAATTCTTTTATTACTGCTGATTAATTCTTCTTTTGTAAATTCTTTAACGTTCTCAATTTTTATATTGGTTACCAGAAGATTAAGATCATATTCGTAGTTAGCAAATTTGTTTTTACTTTCCTTTGAAAGACTAAGAGCACCACGTACATTTATATTTTTCAAATACCATTTGTCTCCAACTAAGTTGTAGTTTATGTTTGCCGACAATTCCTTAATTTCAAAATTTAATCCCAGTAATGACATTATTCCCTGCTCCACGAGGCTCGGTCGATAATACATTATTCCCTTTTCACTATAAGCATATTCAACTTTTACAAATGCAAGACTTTCAACATCAATATAAATTTTACCTTTATAATATGACTTTTTAATTTCTTCTTTTTGATCGAAAGCAATTACATAAACCCTTCGGTTATTATGTTCGGTACTTCCTTTGTATTGATACTCATACGAATCGAAATATTTTTCCTGAAGAAAAGTCCCGGGATAATGAATTATGTCATTTGTTGCACCAGCTTTTACTCCCCCACTAATCACTATATTCTTAAATACAGCCGGTTCATAGGATTCTAATTCACGGCCCTTAACTAACCTGATTTTCTCCTTTTCTTTGAGGTTTGTATCTGCATACGAATATTTATAGATATCCAATACTGCTTCAACCATTTCAATAGCTTTCTCGTTTTCTTTTACTGTTTCCCTAAAGAAACTTGTATAAATAATCGCTTGATCAGAATAATTGTGTGGTATCTTTCGTAATGCTTTTCTTATCAGTTCCTGTGGAGAATCTGTTATTACTAAAATTTCATTAATAGTTATTCCAATATTTTCCAGTTCAATATTTAGAAAATTATTTGCAATTTGAAGTATTGGAGTTGAATAAGTTTTATAGCCTACATATGAAACAAATATTTGGCGATTTTTGAATTTTCCCGGAATTAAAATTTCAAACTCTCCATCAGTATTTGTAATTGTTCCAATTGTTGTTCCCTTAATTGAGATATTCGCAAATTCGATTGGTTGTTTTGTTTTTGAATTAGTTATTTTCCCCGAAATAGTTATGTTTGCAGCAAAATTTGAAGTGTAACTTATACTTAAGAATAGTAATATCAGTTTTATTTTTGTCATCGTTTTTGTTTTGTTTATAACGAATTGAAATATGAATTTGTTACAATGTTTAATTCTTTATTGATATAGAAATTGAAAAACATAATTATAATGAACCAACTGCACACAAAAAGCAAATTATGTATCATAAACTAATTTTTAACTTATTAATAACTGCATTTTCTAAAGAATTAACGACTTTTGTTGAGAAACCCAGATTCAAAAAATGAAGATAACACTAAATAATCGTCCCGAAGAAGTTCCTTTTGATTCAATAAGCATTGAAGATCTTATTAAACATAAGAATTTTACGTTCAAGCTTTTAGTAACTAAATTAAATGGCAATCTTATAAAAAAGGATCAAAGAGAAAATGCATTGGTAATAGATGGTGACAATGTGATAATTATGCATTTGATTTCAGGGGGATGATTTTCTTTACTGCTGCAACTGTTGGCAGAAAATTAAATTGATTGAGTTGATTTAGTGGGTACAATAAAATTCATGTTTCTGCTTTTTTCTTTCTCCGTTTATTTTTTACTAATTTTACAAAAATTTTCAAAGGTAAAACCATATGCGAAAAATTACGGGATTACTAATACCGATACTTCGAAACAAATATATTCTCACAATTATAATATTTGTACTTTGGATTGCTTTTTTTGATAAAAACAATTTGATTGACCGGTTTGAAGATATAAATACATTGAAGCAATTAGAGAAGGACAAACTATATTACCAGGAGCGAATTGAACAAGACCGCAAACGAATTGAAGAACTAAAAACCGATAATGAAAACCTTGAAAAATTTGCGAGGGAACAATACCTGATGAAAAAGAAAAACGAAGATGTCTTTTACATTGTTGAAGAAGAGTGATTTGAGAATTAGTTAATTTGAAAACTTGAAAGTTATCCTACTCTGCAAATCCACCTCTATCAAGTTTGCGATAAATCTCCAGTAAATCTGAGTTTTCATACTGAACTTCTAATTCTTTCAATAATATTTTTGATGCTGCTTTAACATCATGTCTTTGATAATATTCCTCATGTGAAATATTTAAAAACCTGATTATTCTGAAAGCATTAAACCATTGAAAAAACTGTTTGAGAAATGATTTTAATTCTGAGCTGTTTTCTTGTGCTCTTTGAAGTTCCTGGTAAAAATTATTATCGATCAGAAAATCTTTTAGACTTTTTGGTATTTCGTTTAAAATTTTATTTGCTCCTTCATTAGATGCTTTATATAATCTATTGATAGCATTAACAAATTGCTTTATATCCTGAAAAGCCTGGAAATTGTATGTGTTATACTGAGGTTCTTGCATGTCTGACATTTTTGTCATCGCAGCACCCGTACCAAACGGAACGCGATCAGAGGTCCTTGGCGAAGGAATTACACGTGTAGTATTCAATTCATAAAACCTGCCATGTGGAATTATTTTTTGTAAAAAATAGAAATCCTCTCCTGCTTTCTGCTTATTCATTCCTCCTTGTTTGCAATAAACTGCTGTATTCACTGCAAAAGCCGATCCCACCGTATGATAATAGTATGGAAAATCTGTAAACTGAAGTGCCTGTTTATAATATCTCAGATGCAATTCATATAACCATATTGACAGATACGCATTTTCAGAAAACTCCTTACCCCTTAAAGGGTGCTCAAAATAAATTGAAATTCCATGAGTTTTTGGATATTTCCTGAAATGTTTTTCAATTTCAATCAAATAGTTATCATCACAGGTTGAATCGGCATCAAAATTTACGATTATTCCCTCTGGATTGTTTATTTGATTAAACCGGTAAGCAACTTGATCCATTCCAATTTTTCGAGCTAATCCAACACCTGCGTGTTTTTCCGGTAAACCGGGTTTGTAAATGATATGAAATTTAAAGTCATGATCCTGATGTGAGCTTATCCAATCTTCAGCCTCATGTTTAGACCTGAGATTATTAGCTATAATTTCATGATCAGAACCTTCTGGTGAGTTAATAACTGTTATTATCTCTGCTTTTAATTTTGGCCTTTTACAATTCCATAACGATTCAAGTGATTTTATTAACCCGGGTTCATTAAAAGAAGGAATAACAATAATAATTCCCAAACCAGGGCCAGGATTTTCACTAATTAATGCAGATATTTCATTCTTTATAAAATATTGATCTGCAAAACCCATTATAAATTAGTTGAAAGTTAAAAGTTGAAAGTAATAAGAGATAATTCCTAACAAATCAACTTACACTATTACTTTTCAGTATTTCCTGCCAAATAGCGTGCATTTAAACCTTCAAGAATAACACCAGTAATATTTAATCCCTTATTTGCATAAAGTAAGCCACCACCCCTCGAATTTCCCAAGATATATGTGTAATTGTACTTTTTATTATAATGCTCAACATAAAATACAATGCTATCATATAATTCATTTGTCATTTCTTGTTGCTCAACCATTAAGCGATTTGATAATTCAATTTCAAGATTTTGGAGTTCCTGCTGTCTTACCAAAAGCTTTTGCTGCTCATCTTCAGCGCGTTGCTGAGTAAGAAAACCACCCCTATT
>DAOVJU010000423.1 GCA_030632095.1 Chlorobiota bacterium | reverse complement strand
TCATGGCATGGATCATCTTTATGTTCCCATGAATACTCTCCATACCAATAATGATCAAAATAATCCCAATGGTATTCATCATCCTTTGTAATTTTTTCATTTTGTATATCATCATAACAATTATAAACCGAATGTTTTTTTCTAAAACCAATATCTATATTATAAATAGCTCCTGGTTCAGCTTCAATTAATTCATTTAAATCTAATGTAAATCTATTCCAGTTTCCATAATCGATAATTCCGGGATGCTGAAGTGCTATTGTTCTTTGGATAACAGGTTTTCCTACGTATTTAAGCCTATAGCTTCCATCGTAATTATTGTTCTGAAGAAATTGAATTACATTGTTTTCAAAGATTTTAGTAATTCTTACATCAACAGCTTTCAAATTAACAGCTTCAAATTGTATAAGAATATCATCTTTTGCAATTGGTAATAAAGAACCCTTTTTAATAAATCGTACACCTGGCTTTATTTCTTCAAACATCAAGTCTTCAACTATTTGATTTTTATAGGGATAACCAACAATGTTTTTAATTCCTTCTTCAATTATTAATTGATAATTTCCTATTAAGCGTTCGGGTGGATATACATCAATTACATTATCGTGTATGATATATTTTAAATCGTTAGAGCCAGATATCCGAATTAAACCAGATAGCAGTTGATCTTCTTCTAATGGGTCAGAAAATTGAAGCCTTATATATTGTTCAGGTTGATGTATAATAACTGCCGATTGAAATTTGAACTTACCAAATGCCGGAACCTCTTTTTTTATTTCATCATACTTATCGATACCAATTTTGTTTCCATTAAGTTGCAAGATTAAGAAATATGTTTCATCAAGGCGTGGAATACTATCAATTTCAAAAAAGTACCTATTCTCATTTTCTTTTTTAAGCTGAAGTACCGGTTTATGATTTTTTATTTTTACTTTAAAAATCTTTTTAATATTTTCAATGTCTTCAAAATCTGCAAGTTGAATTATCCCTGTTAGTTTTTGCCATTTCAATGTATTCTTACTTGTACTTTGCAATCCAATGATTTCGACACTGAAGTTTTGCTTAATTGTTTTAACTTCAAATGTAAAATGCTTTTCGTCAATAAGCTCTTTACTTAGTTTGTTGAGAGATAATTTTATAGTATAAATTGTATTAGATTCAAGATTATTGTAAGGATTGTATTCTATGGTATTGTCATTTAGCCAATACACTTCCCCTTTTACAGATGGATATAATTTAAATACAGTTTTCAAATCTATTTCTTTATCAATAGTTTCAAGAAACTGAGGAGAAAATTTAACTTGTATTGAAGCTTGCTTTGAAATTACCTGGTCAGTATACGCGCTAATATATTTTTCAAACGAAGCTATATCAACTGTTTTAATTAACCTGTTTGAACGCAGGTAAATACTTAAAAATGTAAGTATTAATAAAATTGTTAGAACAATACTGAAAATAATTATTTGTTTCTTTTTCATTTCTATAAAATATTTCTATAACCTGCTGTAAAACAGCTATTTGCTTGTAGGCTATCTAAAATTCCATTTTTGTCTTTGCATAAATAAACTTACTAAAAAAAATTGCATTATCACATTTTTATATTATACACCATTTAAAAACTATTTTGCATGAATAAAACCAATTTTTCTTATTTTAGGCGGCTAAAAACGAAAACCTGATTTTAAAAATTAAAATCTGAACCCTAAAATTTTAAAAATGAAAAAGTTAATTTATAAAAACATCAATATTAGAGACAGTATAAATTTTCGTAAATGGACACGGAAAAACTATGCAGTTTTCAATTCACTAAAAAAAGTAATTAAAATAAGTTCAATTATTATTGGCTATAGCCTGGTCTCTAAACCTGTCATTTCACAGGTAATTACAGACACGATAGTTATTGGGCAATCAGTTGATTTGGATGAAGTAACTATTGAAAGCACCAGGGTACCATTAATATATTCTGAAGTTGCCCGGGTTGTTACTATAATCACTGCAGATGATATTGAACAGTCGCCTGTAAACGGGGTTTCAGATTTATTAAATTATTCAATTAATGTTGATGTAAGACAACGAGGTTTAAATGATGTACAAAGCGATGTAAGTATCCGCGGAGGTTCTTTCGAACAAACACTTATTCTTTTGAATGGAATAATGGTAAATGATCCACAAACAGGCCATCATAATATGGACCTTCCAATATCGTTAAATGATATCGAAAAAATTGAAATACTTGAAGGCCCCGGGTCAAGAATATTTGGCCCCAATGCATTTAGTGGAGCTATAAATATTATTACTAAAACAGAAACCAAAAATAAATTCGGGTTAGATGCATCGGCTGGAAGTTATGGATCGTACAATACTTCTGTTAGTGGTAATATAAATTCTGGTAAGTTTAATAATTACTTGTCAGTATCGAAAAAAGCTTCAAATGGGCATATTCATAATACTGACTTTACTTTTGCTAATATCTTTTATAATGGAAATGTTAAAAGCAATTTTGGTGACCTTGATTATCAGGCTGGATATACCGAAAAAGCATTTGGTGCAAACAATTTCTATGGATCTAAATCATATCCTGATCAGTTTGAACGGACAAAAACCTACTTCACTTCATTAAAGTATAAAGCGACTACTAACAGTATTAGATATAACCAAAATTTATATTATAAATTACATAAAGATTATTTCACAATTATAAGAGAAAAACCAGAAATATGGACTAATAACCACCTTACAGCTATTTATGGTTTAGGTGGCAGCATTAATATAAATAATAAAATTGGTATATCATCTCTTGGATATGAATTCAGACAGGAAAATATTTTAAGTAATGTACTTGGTGAAAGTATGATTGATAGCATTGAAGTTAAGGGTGAGCCTGGTTTTTATTATTACCGCGAAGGACAAAGAAATTATATTAGTTTATATGCAGAGCATTTTTATGAGTATGAAAGATTTACAATATCAGGTGGTATATTAGCAAATTACAATAATCATTTTAATTTAAGCACATCCCCGGGAATTGATATTAGTTACCGGATATCAAATGGTATGAAATTATATGGAACATGGAACAGATCAATCAGACTTCCGACTTATACTGAATTGTATTATGATATTGGCGATCAGAAGGGAAATCCTGACCTGTTGCCTGAAAGGGCTGAAACCATAGAAATTGGTACGAAATATTCAAATCGTTTTATCCATTCCCATCTTTCATTATTTAAAAGACGGGGTTATGACTTAATTGATTGGGTAAATCCGGATAACGATATAATATGGGAAACAATGAACCTGACTAAAATAAATTCTTATGGATTAGGACTCTTTTTGAAAATAAAACCAACAATTATTTTTGATGATTCATTTCCTGTTAAAAAAATAACTGTTAGTTACTCATATATTAAGCAAGATAAACCAGGTGATGAATTAAGATCACGATATGTGATGGATTATTTAAAACATAAAGGGACTATTGGTTTAGATCATGTAATATATAAAAACATAGGTGCAAGCTGGAGGATAATGGCACAGGATAGGGCTGGTACATATACAGCATTTTATACCTTACAGGAAAAGAAATATGAACCTTTTATCACCATTGATGGCAAGTTATCATGGAAATTTAAAAGAATATCATTTTTCATTGAAACATTGAATATTATGGGAATCAAGTATTACGATTTTGGAAATATTCAAATGCCGGGAAGATCATTTCAAATAGGATTAAAACTGAATTTTACAAGTGAGCAACATAGTAATTGAATACTTAAATATTTAATTTAAGATAAAATAAATTAAGTTTTTTCTATAAACTATTTACTTTTAATGAATTTCCTTATAGATTTGTGTATATTTATAAAAAAATAATCTAAAAACTTCAAAAAATGAAAAAATTAAGTTACTTGTTAGTTGCACTTTTATTTTTGGGATTTATGACATTTTATTCTTGTAAAAATGCTTCTCAGAAAAAGGAAACCACACCACCTGCTGAAACTGAAG
>DAOVJU010000360.1 GCA_030632095.1 Chlorobiota bacterium | reverse complement strand
GTTTGCATAAGCGTATAAAATTTTGAAAGTTCCTCGGGAGGTACTGTCATATCAGCATCTAAAATCATTAAAATATCGTTTTTAGCCATAGAAAAACCTTTTCTAACAGCATCTCCTTTTCCTTTTCCATCCTGTCTTATAGCAATAATTTCAAACCTACTCTTATAAACAGGAATTATAGAAATAATTTTATTCCATGTATCATCTGACGAATGTCCTTCAACGAAAATTACTTCAATTTTATCTGCAATGTCTGGAATGCGATTAAGTATTTCAATAATATTTCCTTCCTCATTTCTTGCAGGAATAATAATTGAAACAGAAGGTTTTTTTAATTCGTTATTTTGTATGCTCTCAGGCAGTAAACGAGCAAAAATGTAACAATTTAATCCAAACAAATTAAATAAAGGGAGTCGTACCAAAATTTTGTTAAACAGATACGAAAATATTGGAATATTAAAGGGTATAAACATACGTGAAGTCGCCCTGTATGCTTCAAAACCTGAAATAAATAATAAGTTTTTTACATCCGATGTTGATAGCCAGTTTGGTTGTGGTGTTTTCTTTTTTAATCCTAATAGTTCTCCTATTTTAACAATTGGCTCCCAGAAATAATTGTAATAAGTAATTATAACTTTTGTTTTTGAATGACAAACTTTTCTTAATTCATGAAATACTATTTGGACATCATCTAAAAATCCAATTGTATTGGAAATTATTATTAAATCAAATTTTTCATTAAAGTTTAATGATTCTGCCTGCATTACATAAAAATCAATATGAGGAAATTGCTTTTTAGCATTCTCAATCATTTTAGGACTATAATCAATTCCTACTTTTTTACTAGCTTTTAAATCATTTAAAAGTTCACCCGTACCACAACCAATTTCCAGTACCGAATAATCATTGTGAGCAAAATAATTACAATAATTAGTAATCTCATTCCAATAATATTTTCTTTTCTTTCTATATTTTATCCTGTATACTGCCGTTTTTTCAAAGTATTCAAAATGCCTTTTTGTAATTTCAAAATTATTATCTGAATCAGTTAACATTAATTATCCGCTTTAATAATTTTTAAAACTCTATTTACCTGCTTAAGAAATTTTTCAGGTTCATTAATATGATAAAATACGTTTAACAAAAAAATTCCTTTAACAGAATTATCCTCAAAGAAATTCATTTTTCTGCATAAATCATTACTGAACCTGCAATTTCCTTTATAATTGGTATTCTTTCTAACGTGCGCCCTAAATAATCAATTTGTTTTACAAGTTTTTTTGGTGTAACTGGATGTAAAAAATCGTATGGGAATATCTTTATATTTTTAAATCCAATGCTTTTCATTTGTTTAAATAATTTCCATCGAATAATAGCTTTTTCATCAGGTGATTCTCCCATCAATTTTTTAATAAATGGAACATTTTTCTGGATAAAAATTTGAGGATTTATCATATTGGGTTCAGCAAATACTATTTTTCCATTTTTTTTTAAGACTCTAAAAATTTCAACTAAAGCTTTTTTAATATCCAGATGATGCAGCACAGAACTCCCATAGACTCCTGTAAATTTTTCATTACTAAAAGGTAAATTCATAGCATCAGCAATCATAAAATCTATTTCGGGCAGTTTATTCCTCGCAATAACAAGTAATTCAGGTGAAATATCTACAGGAGTTATTTGTGCATTTGTTTTATTATAAATCTTTTTAGTAAAAGTACCAGTTCCACAACCTAATTCTAATAAGTGATCAGACTGAGTAAATTTTCCAAGATTGACAATTAAATTTGCTCTTCGCTCCGCTCGCAACTGGCCTATGTATGAACTCCATCCCCAAAATGATTCTGCCTCATTAACTATTTTTTTGCCATGTTCAATTTCATTTTCAATTCTTGAATTATGCATAAATATGGGAGTTTATACCTATGAATTAATATGAAACCTATCTTAATTTAAACCCTATTACCAATATATCATCTATTTGTTTATATTTATTTCCTTTCCAAACCTCCATAGCTTTTAATAAAGCTTCTTTTTGTGCTTCCATAGGTTCTTTGTATATAGCTAACAACAAATCCCTAAAATTCTTTATCAGGAATTTTCTTCCTTCCGCGCCACCAAACTGATCAATAAAGCCATCGGAAAAAATGTAAAAAGATGTTGGTTTATCAATCTTGATCTCATGTCTTGAAAATTTTCGCTGATGCTCTGTTTGAAGTCCCCCAATTGGTGTTTTGTCTCCTTTAATGGTATAGACCTCTTCATCCTGAATATATAACAACGGATTTTTAGCACCGGCATATTCTAAAATTTTATCTTTCTTTTTATAAACACATAATGCCATATCCATACCATCCCTGTTTTCTGTAACATCTTGTTTTAAGGTTCGTCTTACACCTTTATGCAACTCATCAAGTATAAGATCAGCTCTTGTAATCCCCCTATCAACAATTTCATCCAATATATTGTAACCTATCATTGACATAAAAGCTCCCGGAACCCCATGTCCGGTACAATCAACCGCAGAAATGATAAAGTTTTTATCTTCCCCGTTTTCTGAAGTATCTTTATCCTTCATCTTCATTGTGTCAAAAACATTCAAAGTTTTATAAATATTTGCTTTACTGTCAACCTCCCGGTACCAATAATAATCGCCACTTACAATATCCCTGGGTAAAAACAAAATAAAAGATTCTTCCAGATAATTACTCAAATCTTCAATCCTGGGTAAAAGCGCTTCCTGGATACCTTGTGCATAATTAATACTTTTTGTTATATTTTGTGCTTGTAATGTAATCAGATCTAAAGCATCCTCTATTTCTGCACTTTTATTTTTTATATCATCACGTTGCCGTCCTATTTCAATATTTTGTACTTCCAGTTTTTTGTTTGCAGCTTGCTGTTGTTTGTAACTCCTGAACATAACAAAAATCAAAATGAAACCCAGCAATAAAATTCCAATACCGGCATAAATAACAACCTGTTGCTTTTCTTCTTTGGCTTGCTGTTCCTTAATTGCCAAATCCTGCAATTCACGCTCTATATCCAGCAAGTCAATTTCCAATTGTCTTTTTTTTACTTCTTCTTCTGCTTGAATAAGTGAATCTTGTTTAGTCTTTATTTGTATGTTTAATGAATCCTGAGCTGCTCTTGCTTTAAATTGTTCTAACTGCCTGCCGAGTTGTTCGGCCTGAACTTCTGCTTTCGTTTTTTGAATCTCTGCAATATTTTCAATTTCTTTTTCTTTATATTCATCAGTTATATCCTGTTCCCTGATAAAGGCTTCATATGAATCGTATTTACTTGAATATTCTCCGGATTTTTTAACGTTTCCAATAGATTCATAGTTAGAAGAAAGCAATTGATAACAGCTAAGTATTAATTTTGAACTATTTATTTCTTCTGCAATACTTAGTGCTTCATTTAAAACTTTAATTACATCTTCCGGTTGATTCATAACCGATAAAATATATGCTACATCAATCATACCTGAAGATATTTCTTCCTTATTTCCTATTTTTCTTCGAGTCTCAAGGCTCAATTGAAAGTAATCCAATGCATTATCCAATTGTTCCATATCTGTATAAATCACACCAATATTACTATATAGCGATTTAATATAATCTAAGTTTCCAACCCTCTTATTTAATTCTACTGACTTTAAAAATGTTTCAATTGCATCATCTAAATAACTATTTTGCCAATATATGAAAGCTATTTTATTAATTGTATTACTTGCATTTTGATAATCCTTTTCTCTTTCATAACCTTCTGCTAATTCCCTGAGTGTTTCAATTTGATTTTCTTCTTCTTTGGACAAAGGTTTAAAATATTGGCCAAACAAAGGATTATTGACCAATATAATTTGAACTACAATAAAAATTATTAATATATTAAATTTTAGTTTCATTTTTTCAAAATGATAATAATCTGTAAATCATGCAAATATAATAAATGCTGATTGATAATAGCAAACCGGTTTTAAATATATATTAACAATTATTTATAAAAAACAAAGAAAATGCTAAATTTATCTGGTTGTCTATCAAAGAAAATAGATTTTTTTTAATAAAAAATATTAATACTTTTGTATTTATACATAGCCATTTATCTATAAAAATGCAATTTCTATTAATTGCTTAAATCTTTATCAAGATGAATAATAAAATTGTTATAAGCTACATAATATTATTTGCTTTAAGTTTTACAGTTTATTGTCAAGACTTTGAAGTATCACCTGTTAAACTAAACTTTTCAGCTGAACCAGGCGAATCACAAAACATTATATTAACAATCAAAAATCACGGGAGTAAACCTCAGACTTATATCTTAAGCCTCGGTGATTACCTTGTTAATAAAGATGGTACTAAAAACCGCTTAGAAGCAAATGCAACTAAACATTCCTGCGCCAATTGGTTAAATATAAATCCTTCATTTTTAGAATTAAATCCAAATGAAGACAAACAAATTACTGTATCCATC
>DAOVJU010000276.1 GCA_030632095.1 Chlorobiota bacterium | reverse complement strand
GTTTTGTGGCCAGGAAAAAAGAATTTGATATTCTGTTTTCTGATATAAAAGCCGATACCATGTTAAATCCTCCTCAACATTATATTATTCAAGGCTTGAGGGGAACTGGTAAAACAACATTGTTACTCCGGACATATTATGAAATAAAAAATAATAAGAAACTGAATTTATGGTTATTACCAGTAATTTTTAAGGAAGAACAATACAACATAAGCACATTGTATAAATTGTGGGAAAACATTGCTCTTTATCTTGAAGATTATTATAATGAATTTTCAGGCCTTTTTGACAAAATGGATAAGATGGCAACTGAAAGTGAGTATGAAATTATTTGTTTTGAGCTTTTGCAAACTGCAATTATTGAAAGCAAGAAAAAAGTTGTCTTGTTTATTGATAATTTTGGTGATTTGCTTAGTAAATTCAGTAAAAAAGAACAGCAACGTTTCAGAGAAGTATTAATTACCTGCACCGATATAAGAATTATTGGAAGTTCTGTTTATGTATCAGAAGCAACATATGATTACGGAAAACCGTTTTTTGATTTTTTTAAAATAATTAATTTACAAGGGCTGAATAAAAAGGAAAGCGAAAGAATATTACTTAAACTGGATGAAGTATATAAAACAGGCACTATTCAAAAAATTTTAGAAAATAATCCCGGGCGGATTGAAGCTTTAAGAAGGCTAACAAACGGAATTCCCCGCACTATTGTACTGCTTTATCAAATATTTGTTGATGACGAAAATGGTGATTCATTCAAAGACCTTGAAGCAATACTGGATAAAGTTACTCCTTTGTATAAACACAGGATGGATGATCTTTCTGCCCAACAGCAGGAAATAACTGATGTAATTGCCAAAAGCTGGGATGCAATAAGTGTTAAGGAAATTGTAACCAAAACCAGGATGCAAAGCAAAGCTGTTTCAGCACAATTAAAACAATTGGAAAAGAACAGGATCATAATCGCGAAAAAAACAAGTACTAAAAATAATCTTTACCAGCTATCAGAACGGTTCTTTAATATATGGTATTTAATGCGTAACAGCAGGAAAAGAGAACAATGTAAAGTACGTTGGCTGGTGCGTTTTCTCGAAATTTGGTGCAATAATGAAGATATGATTACCCGTGCCAGGCAACATATTAGCGTTTTAAAAAGCGGTAAACCATATCACAAATATGCCTATCACATGAGTGAAGCTTTTGCACAATCGGTTAAAGATCCTGAAGTACAGGATGATATAATAAAATCAACCCGGGAGTATTTAAAATCAATTAAAAGTGAATACTATGATGATTTATCCAAATCGGACTTTGAATTAACAGAAGATGCACTGGATTATTTTAATAAAAACAAATTTCAGGAAGCATTATTCCTGCTTTTAAAAGTAATTCAAAAAAATAGTGATCATTATTATAAGATTGCATGGTTATATGAATCTTTAAACAATATAAGAGAAGCGGAAAAATATTACCTGTTGGCTGTGGAAAAAGGTAATACAAATGCTATGAATAATTTAGCATTATTATTTGAAAATGAACATAAAGATTTTTCTAAGGCGGAAAAATATTACCTGTTGGCTGTAGAAAATGGCAATACAAATGCTATGTATAATTTAGCTCTATTATATGAAAATGAACATAAAGATTTTTCTATGGCTGAAGTATATTACCTGATGGCTGTGGAAAATGGTCATGCTGGTGCTATGAATAATTTAGCACTGTTATATCAAAAAGAAAATAAGGATTTTTCTAAGGCGGAAAAATATTACCTATTGGCTGTGGAAAATGGTCATGCCGGTGCTATGAATAATTTAGCGCTATTATATAAAAACAAATATAAGGATATTTCAAAAGCCGAAAAATATTATAAAATGGCATCAAAAAAAGGTAATTCAAATGCTATGAATAACTTAGCATGGGTATACTTTGAAGAAAAAAAGAATAAAACTGGCGCATTGAAATATTCCAAACTCGCATATGAAAATGATAATAGTATTTACAATGTACATACTTATGCAACTATATTATTATGGAACGATGAAATTGAAAAAGCAATTTCTGTCTCAAAACAATTTTTGGAAAGTGCAAGTTCTTATGATAAATATTTGTCCGATATTAAGTTCTTTATATTAATGCTAATCGCAAAAAAACAATATAATTATACCTACAAATTATTTAAAGAAAACAAATTTGATATAAAAGACAGGTTAAAGCCAGTATATTATGCACTTATGTATCTAATGAAGGATAATTACCCTGATGAGATCAAAAAAATGGGAGAAGAATTAAAAGAAACAGTTAAGGAAATCCTAGATAAAATAAAACAACTGGAGAAAGATTATTCTTGAGTAATTAGATTACAGTGATCAAGAAATATATGTAGGACTTGACACACATTTAAAGAACTGGAGAGTAAGTATAATGGTAGGAGACACTCCATTTAAAACATTCTCACAAGATCCTCGTTCAAGGATATTGAAGGATTATTTGGACAAGAATTTTCCAAATGCCAATTATTATTCTGCTTATGAAGCGAGTTTTAGTGGATTTAAAACTCATAGAGATTTAGTAAATTTGGGAATAAAAAACATAGTGGTAAACCCAGCAGACATACCAACAACTGATAAGGAGCGCAAACAAAAGGAAGACTCTCGCGATAGCAGGAAAATAGCTAAGCAATTAAGCCAAAAAGATTTGACAGCTATTTATATTCCTGATGTTGAAATAGAAGGTGATCGTAGTTTGGTCAGGTATAGAAAAACTCTCACAAAAGAAATAGCAAGGACAAAACACAGGATAAGGTCTCAATTGTATTATTTTGGTATAGAGATACCTACACAATTTTCAGAGAAGAAATATTGGTCAAAAAAATTTACCTGTTGGATTCAAGAAATTGAACTTCCAACAGAAAGTGCAAAACTGGCATTATCAGGCCATTTAGAAATGGCAGAAATGTTAAGGAAAAAACAATATTCGACAATTAAAGAAATCAGGAAGTTATCTGACAAGAAAATATATAAAGAAAATTATGATTTACTGATAAGCGTTCCTGGTATAGGTACCTTAACAGCTATGATATTATTAACTGAAATTGGAGATATAAAGCGTTTTAAAAATTTAGACAAACTTTGTTCTTATATTGGCTTGGTTCCGATGACAAATTCAACAGGAGAAAATGAAAAAACAGGGGACATTACGGTTCGCAAAAATAAAATCTTACGAACAGCCATTATTGAAAGCTCGTGGGTTGCAATAAGAAATGACTCGGCTTTAATGTTAGCATACCAAAAATTAATTAAAAGAATGCAACCGCAAGATGCTATAATAAGAATTGCAAAGAAACTTGTAAACAGAATACTATCTGTATTAAAAAATAAAAAAGCTTATGTACAAGCAATTGTTAAATAAAGGTTTTACTATAAAACAACAGATACAACAAAAGACCGGTAACAGACTCTTGCGACACTGTTTTACAGATGTTCGTTTTATTTAGTCTTCGGCTTTTTACCTTATGAAATTGAAAAGGGAAATGCGGTGCAATAATTAAGTATCCGTTTATAGAAGTTTGTTTTATAGGAAAATATGTTTTGATGAATGGTGCAAAGAAATAGAATGATTTATGCCTAAGAAGTATAAAGCAATAGTAAAGATTAAAAACAATCCTGATGGAACGGCTCATTGTGTAAAGTATAGAGTTGCTGATTTGAAAAAGTTTACTCAATTCTTAGATGAAAAATGGCTTGGTTGGAAATGGTTTAATGTTTACTCAAACACTGGTGTAAATAAAGGGAAGCAATTAGCAAATTTTACAAAAAATAACAGACCTGAAACAAAATTTGTTTAATTGAATCTTTTTGCCAAATTCATTTAAAAGAAATACCCACTACTAAATAATAGTGGGTTGACAATATATTGTCTATTTCTTTGCATGACAAAAATATATAAAAATAATTTTAATCTTAAATAGAAGAATATTAATTAGTTAGAAGATGGGAAATAAAAAGACAATAAAAAAAGATTAGAATAAATTTGGATTACAACATAGAAGTGTTTGAACGCAAATCCTATATCCTGCATTATACTTTAAAAACATGAGAATTCAGCTAATGAATGTTTATTGAAAATTGCTATTACGTTATGAATAAACAGATTATGACAACAATTTAGCCATTTAACCATTTAACAATTAATTATTCAAAAAAGAAAACATCATCTAATATACATATAAAGTAGCTTACAGCATTTTCGTTCAGAAATTACTTAGTTTTTCTTTTTTTTCCTTTAACCTTTGTTTTAATATTTCGCCCTTCGCTTTTATCAATAATTAATAGCTTTGGTTCATATGCATCCTTGTTTTTCTCAAATCCTATTATTTTAATCCTAAATATTTAAATTCATCCTCGTTTGTATTAACTATAAATAAATTTGTGTTCACTTCAGGTTTATAATATTAAATAAGATAAAAACTTATTTTAAGTTCGTTCAATAAGTCTATTAAAATGCAACTTTTTGCAAATTGATTTGTCATTAAAAGCAGTAATTATTAGAAATTGAAAAACCAATTAAAACCAATTAAAATGAAAACATCAAAAACAATAACCTTATTAACTATCCTTATTTCACTTACAGTTTTAACAAGTTCTTGTTTTACAGACTGCATTACCGGAATCAGGGGAAGCGGACCCATAGTTTCGGAAGATATTTATCTTGGATCAGTTACAGGAATAGACTTGCAAATTAGTGGTAATGTAGTTATTACGGGTGGGCAACAACAGGAAATAACCATTAAAGCTCAGCAAAATATTATTGATAACATTGAACATAATGTGAGAGGAGGAAAATGGATCATTGAATTTGACAGAAATGTTAGGCACCATGATGGTATAACAATTTATGTTACTATTCCTGAAATAAACGAACTTGAAATAAGCGGAAGTGGCAATATTACCAGCAACTCCAATTTTACTAACCACGCTTTAGAATTGAAAATAAGTGGCTCGGGGGATATAAGTTTTAATGCAGAAGTCAATTCAATCTATACCAGTATTAGCGGTTCAGGAAATGTGAATCTTTTGGGTTTAACGGAATATCAGGAAGTTCATATCAGTGGATCAGGCAATTATTACGGTTATTCTTTCATTAGCGATGAGTGCGATATAAATATTTCAGTGTCAGGTAATTCTAAGGTTTATGTTAATGACAAACTTGATGCAAGAATAAGCGGAAGCGGAAATATTTATTATAAGGGCTATCCTTCTGTAATAAGTAATATTAGTGGTTCCGGGAATATCATATCCGTCAATTAACATATGTATATAAGCTTTATAAAAACTTTCCGAAAGTTGTTGCACGACGTAAAGTTCAGTAGAATTTTACGACACAAAGTTATATATTTAATTTTGTTCTTTGACATATTGTTAAATTGTTGATGTTTTCATTGGTTATGAAATTATTAGGGATATGAGT
>DAOVJU010000142.1 GCA_030632095.1 Chlorobiota bacterium | reverse complement strand
CAATTTCATTTGGCGATACAACTTTTTATAATGATATTGGTGAATATGGCAGTTGTATATTTATTGTAAAATACGACTCAGATGGAAATGTAATCTGGGCCAGAAGCGGAAAAGGATCCGGAACAAATTATGCAATGGATGTTTGCGTGGATGATAAGGGGAATGTTTATGTTTTGGGCGTTTTTCATGAAGCAGCTATTGATTTTGGTGATATAAGTTTTATTAATAATGGAGATTGGGATATATTCCTGGTAAAATATGATCAGAATGGTGCTTTTCAGTGGGGTAAATTTGCTGGAGGAACTTCTACTGATGAAGGGCGTGGAATCTGTATGGATCCTTCTGGTAATGTTTTAATCACCGGCTATTTTCAAAGTACTTCATTAAGCTTTGGAGACACAACTTTAACTAACAGTGGATTTTTTGTTTTTAAATTCGATACAAATGGAAGTGAACTCTGGGCAAAATCAGCCGAAAGTGGCTTGGGTCGTGGAATTGATATTTGTACAGATGTAGCTGGTGATATTTATATAACTGGGAACTGCGGTGGATCAATTATAATAGATACTATTTCTTTTGTGTCCGGATCATCTGATCTTTTTGTGGCAAAACTCGATCAATATGGAAATGCAATCTGGATTAAATCAACTGGTGGAGATAGCTGGGAGTATCCTCAGGCAATAGCAATTGATAATAATTCAAATATTTTTGTTATCGGTTACTATCATAGTTTAGTTTTTACCTTTGGAAGTAATCTTTTAATTAATAATGGAAGTGGAGATATTTTTGTTTTAAAATATGATGAAAATGGAAATGAACTATGGGCAAGATCAGCGGGTGAAGATGGTGATCAAAATGGATGTGATATTGTAACAGACAACTTAGGAAATAGTTATATTACTGGTGATTTCTATTCGGATATTATGTTTGGAGATTTTATGTTGGAAAATCAAGGTGCAAACGATATGTTTATAACAAAATATGGTCCGAATGGTAATGTTTTACTGGCAAAAAGTGTAGGTAAGCAGTCAAATGAAGTTGGATATGGAATATGTATTGATAATGCAGATCATGTTTATGTTGCTGGTGGTTTTTATTCATGGGACGTGTATTTTGGAGAAAATCAAATAAAAAGCACTGGCATGTTTATTACGAAATTATCTGAATTACCTGATTTAATGGTGCAGGATCATATTGTTTCTCCAATAGATATTTATTCCGTTGATACACTGCATATAGAATGTTATATAAAAAGTATTGGTAGTCTCTCGGCCGGAGCAAGCGAGTTAAAATTTTATTTATCCAGCGATACGGTTTGGAGTGAATATGATATTGTTTTAGATTCAATAGATGTTGAAGCCCTGATACTTGATGCGGGAGTTCAAATTAACAAAGAGATTTTAATTCCTTTAATGACTAATAGCGGAACCTGGTACATTCTTTTGCATGCTGACGGTGATGAAGAGATTATTGAAGCAGAAAGGGAGAATAATTTTGCATACACTGAAATTACAGTTCAACCTCTAATCTTACCTGATCTATTAATCAGTAATTTTAACCTGGCACCGACCACACTAAATCCCGGATCTGATTTTAATCTGTCATGCAACATTATTAATAATGGTACTAGCAGTGCCAGTACAAGTAAAGTAGCATTTTATTTGTCGTTAGATGGAAATCTTGACGGGAGCGATACAGAATTAGGATATGTAGATATTGAAACTTTACAAGAAGATTCTATCGAAGTAATAAACACTACATTATCCATACCTGGAGGAAATGAAACAGGAACATGGAATATAATTGTAAAAGCAGATGATGATAATATTCTAAAGGAGATTTACGAAGACAATAATCTTGTTCTTTCTGAAATTAATATTACAAATGAAGAAATTTTAGATCGCACGTACGGATGGGAATGGGCTAAATCAGCTGGTGGAGATGGAAATAATGAAGGAGAAAGTATTTTTAGAGATGATGCAGGTAATCTGTATGTTAGCGGGAATTTTAGCGGCGATTCAATCACATTTGGAGACACAACCTTTTATAATGATGTTGGTGAGTGGGGCTATGGCGTATATATAGTTAAATATGACCTTACTGGTAATGTAATCTGGGCTAGAAGTGGTAAGGGTGAAGGGAATAATTATGCTCATAGTATTAATGTTGATAATGCCGGAAATGTTTCCGTGGTGGGTAGTTTCCATAACTATTCTATTTCATTTGGAGAGATCAGTTTTGATAACCATGGTGAATTTGATATTTATTTGATTAAATACGATCAGAACGGAAATTTATTATGGGGACAATCGGCTGGCGGAAGCGGATATGATGAAGGCTGGGGAGTTTGTTCAGACGTTTCAGGAAATATTTATATAACCGGAGAATTTTCCAGTTCATCGATTACTTTCGGAGATTCAACACTAACAAGTGGCGGATTTTTTATGTATAAATTTGACCCTGATGGAAATGTACTCTGGGCAAAGTCAACATATAGTTTATCAAATGGAGGAAGAGATGTTTGTGTTGATGGTTCAGATAATATCTATATAACTGGATATTGTACTGGAACTTTCACATTAGATAATGTTTCAATCAGTACAGATATTACAGATGTATTTATTGCAAAATTAGATAATGATGGAAATGCTATCTGGATCAAATCATCCGGAGGAAGCAGCTATGATTATCCTACAAGTATTGAATTGGGTGCTGACGGGTGTGTTTTTGTAACAGGATATTTTAGAAGCCAAAATATGAATTTTGGAAATAATATTCTTATCAATAGCGGAGAAGCTGATATTTTTATATTAAAGTACAATGAAAACGGTGACGAACAATGGGCAAGATCAGCAATTGGTAGTAGCTATGATTATGCTCATGATATTGCAGTAGATGATTTAGGGAATTGTTATATTACAGGCGAATACTGGAGCATAGATTTTACAATTGGCAATATAACTCTTGAAAACAATGGAGCAAATGATTTGTTTTTAGTAAAATATGATCCGTACGGAAATGCTATTTGGGCACAAAGTGTTGGAAAGCAATCAAATGAAACGGGATATGGAATTTGTACCGACAATAATGATCATGTTTTTGTTACAGGTGGTTTCCATTCCTGGGGACTTACGTTCGGTGAAACAACTCTTGAACAAGGAGAATTTCTTGCTAAATTTTCGGAATTATCTGACTTAAGTATTAGCAATCAGTCAATTACACCAACAAGCTTTACGCCAGGTGAGGAAATTGACATTTCGTGCTTAATTTCTAATATTGGGACAATTACAGCTTCAGAAAGTGTGTTGAAGTTTTACATTTATGATGATGATTATTTTAACGAATATGCTGTGCTGATGGATTCTGTTGAAGTTGGCACTATTGATTATGGCGACAGTGAAATAATAAATACTTCTATTACAATTGCTGACGATGTTTATCCAGGCAATAATTATTTGTTTTTTTATGTTGATGCAGATAATCAGGTTAACGAAGTGAGTGGAGTAAATAATATAGTTAGCGTTCCTGTATTTATCAGTCAACCTGACCTTAGAGTTCGAAACTATTCAGTAACTCCAGATGAGTTTATAGCCGGCTCAACAGTTACTGTTTCTTGTGATGTGGTTAACGAGGGAGATGGGACAGCATCTGAAAGTGTATTGGAAATTTATTTGTCAGGCGATTTTGAATTCGATACGGGTGATATTTTGCTTGATTCAATCATTGTTGATTCAATCGCGGCCACCGACACACAAAATATAAATACAGAAGTAATAATTCCAAGCGAAACAACAATTGGAGAGAAGTATGTTTTATTCATAGCAGATGCAGAAGAAACCATTACGGAAAGCAATGAAGATAATAATATAGAATTAGTTGTTGTAAATATTTTGGGTCCTGATTTGATCGTTAATTATGCCGTTCCGTCAGAATACACTATTACAGCCGGAGGAAGCATTACGGTTGAAAATAAAGTACGAAATGATGGAGGAGATGTATCCGGGGCGTGTATGATGAAGTATTATTTGTCGGACAATTACAGCTACGATGAAACCGACCTGGTATTGGATTCATTAGATATTAATGGATTAAATGCAGGAGAGGAATCTGCTATTTATCAAAAGGTTATTCTTATCCCGGCGGGCACATCCAGTGGCTCCTGGTCTGTCTTATGTTATGTTGATGCGAACGACATAATTGTTGAAACTGATGAAGAAAACAATGTCAGGGATATACCTATTCAAGTGACAACCGGCATTAAAGATGTAGAGCATGAAAGCTATGCAATCATTTATCCAAATCCGGGGAGTGATATTTTTACTTTAGAAGCAACATTTCGGTCAACTACAAACAAGGTCGCATTTGAAGTAGTTAATGAACTTGGAGCAAGAATATATTTTGATGAACTGAAAATTGAGAATAAATCAATAAAGTACGATTTTAATTTATCTGTATTCTCAAGCGGAATATATTTGGTAAAAATAGTTACGGATAAAGGAATGAAAACAATAATTATCCAAAAAATGTAATTCTTTTACAAGGTTTAGATAAGGGAGACAATGATTAAGAAATTATTCGTACAAATTGCCTGTTTTAATCAAGCCGGGGATATTTAAAAATTTTATTTCTCTTCCATTAATATCAATTAATTTGTCGGTTTTAAATTCTGACAATAAGCGTATGGTCGTTTCGGTTGCTGTACCAACAATATTGGCAAGTTCTTCTCTTGTTAGTGAAATTTGAAGTGTTCCAGCATTATCCAGGCCAAATTCATTTTTAAGGTGAATGAGAATTTCAGCAAGCCTCTCTCTAACTGTTTTTTGAGCAATGTCGGTGATATAACTATTTGCATCACCCAATTCCCTACAGGTCATTTGCATTAACTCCATAGAAAACTTAGCATTTGTCTGAACCAACTCAAACAAGGTAACAGATGGTATAAAACAGAGCAAAGCATCATTTAAAACTTTAGCTGTTGTGCATGCTGTTTCTTTGCTTAACACCGACCGGTATCCAATTATTTCTCCTTTTTTAGCAAAGCGGATAATCTGTTCCTTACCTTCAATGCCTGTTTTATAGAGCTTTATAATTCCTTGATTTATACAAAAACAACCAGTCATTCTGGATCCTTCATTATATATTATAGTTCCTTTTTTATACTTGTCGTAACCTTTATCAAACGAAAGTTTGTTTAGTTCATCTTCTGATAAATCTTTAAATATTGATTTAAAATTATGAACACAGTTTTTACATTCAGGTATTTCGGGTATATTCTTCATTGGCTTCGTTTGCTTTCGGCTGGAAAAATTTGGTTAATGAAACTAAATTGCAAAAATAATAATTTTAAAAGGTATACAAATTAAACTATCTATATATTTAATTGCAATATACTATTTTAAAGTATATTTGTCGAAAATAATTTTGTCAAAATAAAGCCTAACGCAGCAAAGCTGCAAAAAATAACAAATCACAAATAAATTCCAATGACAAAAACATCAATGACCAAAACTGGAAACCAGCCTTCCGGCAGGCAAGATTCAAAAAAAGATTGGCAGAAAAGAATCTAAAGAAAGTCCATGTTTTCTCCGACTGATTTATGAAACAAATCCACCTGAGTTTGAAGAAGAAGGAAAAGAATTATATGGGGAGGCCTTCAACTCAAGAGAATTTTTGCTTCAATTCTTGAAAAATCAACATAAGAGCATGTTTGGAATTTTGGATTTGAGAAATTCAAATATTATTTGTTATTTGATTATTGTTATTTGTAATTTTGAAAACTTTGCTAAAAAAATAAGTTTTTACGGGGTAATAATATAATTAACACCTGTTCTGATAAAATTGATATATACTGAACTTAGCAATAATTTGAAGTATAGAATAAACAAAACGAGAAGATATGAAAGAATCAATTAGTATTTCATGGATTGAAAAAATGGCCTTTGAAGCAGAAATAAGTGGCCATAAAATAGTTATAGATGCTGTTGATGCAGTTGGCGGAGAGAATAAAGGGCCCAGGCCCAAGCCTTTTATGCTAGCAGCACTGGGTGGGTGCACTGCAATGGATGTAATTTCAATATTGCAAAAAATGAGAGTAAATGTTGATGATTTTAAGGTTATTGTTTCTGGCGATCTTACAGAGGAATATCCTAAACATTTTTATAAAATGCATGTTACATATGAATTTACAGGCAAAAATTTACCATTTGATAAACTGGAAAGAGCAGTTAATTTATCAGAGGAACAATATTGTGGAGTAAGTGAAAGTTATCGAAAAGCCATGGAGCTTACTTCAGAAATAAAAGTAATAGAAGCTTAAGATATAAAAGCCACTGATTCACAGACAAATTTTATAATTTGTGAATCTGTGGCAATTCTTAATACGCAGAAACAAATTGCCTTAAAAACCGCACATCATTTTCAAAATAAAGCCTTAAATCTTTTACCTGGTATTTAAGCATTGCAGTACGTTCAATTCCCATTCCAAATGCAAAACCGGTATATTTTACACTGTCAATACCACAACCTTCCAGCACATTCGGATCAACCATTCCGCATCCCAGTACTTCGAGCCATCCGGTATATTTACACACATTGCACCCTTTTCCTCCACATAGTTTGCAAGAAATGTCCATTTCCGCCGAAGGTTCAGTAAATGGGAAAAATGACGGACGTAACCTTATTTCAGTTTCTTTTCCATATATTTCCTGTGCAAAATACAAAAGTGTTTGTTTTAAATCGGCAAACGAAACATCGGTATCAATATATAAACCTTCAACCTGGTGGAAAATACAATGTGCCCTGGCTGATATAGCTTCATTTCTGAAAACTCTTCCGGGAGACAGCGTGCGAATAGGAGGTTTTTGCTTTTCCATGACGCGTATTTGTCCGTTTGAAGTGTGTGTTCTGAGTAAAATATCTGACCCTTTATCTATGAAGAACGTATCCTGCATATCTCTTGCCGGGTGTTCCGGCGGAAAATTCAAAGCTGAAAAATTATACCAGTCATCTTCAATTTCCGGCCCTTCATTTACCGTGAAACCAAGACGGCTAAATATTTCCAGTATTTCATTCTTAACAATAGAAATAGGATGCCTTGAACCTAACGGAATTGTTTCTGCAGGGCGGGTAAGATCATCGTATTCTTCTTTTGATTGTCCGGCAACGGTCTGATTTTTAAGTTTATTTACTTTGTCAAGTGCACTTTGTTTTAGCAAGTTAATCTTTTGGCCAACTTCCTTTTTTTGTTCAGCCGGAACATTTTTAAATTCAGAAAACAATGCAGCTATTTCACCTTTTTTGCTTAATAATTTAATCCTGAATTGTTCAATTTCATCCAGGTTATGTGAAGTAAATTTCTCAATTTCTTCTTGTAAAAGTTTTATTTTATTCAGCATTTTCAATTAATTTAACAGACGTATTTTCATAAAAATATCAGTTAAGGGCCGATCATTCTGATCAGTTTTAACTATAGCAATTTTGTCAACTACTTCAATTCCTTCAATTATTTCACCAAAAACAGTGTATGAACCATCCAGGTGTGGTGTTCCGCCGATTGTGGTATATTTTTCGCGTTGTGCCTCTGAAAACTTAAAAGCAGAAAGATCTTTTAATTCCTCCATTGCAACTTCTTCAATTTCAAGGATCATTTTATTGAATGCAACCTGGTCTTTTGCCATCTGAATAGTGGCTAATGTATCTCTATATTTTTTATTTTCAGGCTTTTTAATGAATTTTTGCAAAAGCATTTGCTTGTTGCGTTCATTGATTTTAGTTTCCATAATATCAAGAATAGAATCTGAGAAAATTTTTCCTTGTACAATATAAAACTGAGAACCTGAAGATTTTTTTTCAGGATTAACCTGGTCTCCTTCGCGGGCTGCAGCAAGAACTCCTTTTTTATGGAAGAGGTTTGGATTAAACTCTGCAGGGATTTGATACCCGGGGCCACCGTTTCCCAGTTTTGCACCAGGAGCAGTATTCTTTGAATCAGGGTCTCCACCCTGGATCATAAAT
>DAOVJU010000177.1 GCA_030632095.1 Chlorobiota bacterium | reverse complement strand
CCGCTCATCTATTGTTTCATTCCCTTCAATTTCTCTTACAACATGTGGTATGTAATAATATCCCCTATTGGCCATAATTGTAGCCAAATTTGCCATTTGCAGCGGTGTTGCCAGGAGTTCTCCCTGTCCAATTGCCATGGCAACAAGCATTAACGAGGTCCATCGCCCAATACCATATCTTTTATCATAAAAATTTTCTGACGGAACAAATCCATTCAATTCACTTGGAAGATCAGTGTTTAACTTACTTCCTAAACCTAACGACACAACATATTTACGCCAGTTTTCAAAACCAAGTGTAATATCTCCATATCTCGGATCATCAAGTATTTTTCTGAATGTCTGGCTGAAATATGCATTGCATGAATTTTGAATAGCACCTATCATATTAAAAGAAGTATCATGATGGCAAGCCTGATAAAACCTACCTACCCTATAGCCATAATAACAGCGGAATTTTGACCATTTGGTAACTACCGTATCTTGTAAAGCAATAAGGCCATTAACAATCTTAAATGTAGATCCGGGAGGATATTGTGCTAATAAAGCCCTGTTAAATAAAGGTTTTAAGGTATCCTGCACTAAAACCGGATAGTTTTTTGATTTTTCACGCCCTACCAACAATTCCGGATCATATGTAGGTGAAGATACTAATGCTAAGATTTCTCCTGTAGATGGTTCAATTGCAACAATACTACCAATTTTGTTTTGCATTAATTTTTCGCCGTAGGCTTGAAGCCCGGCATTAATAGTCAGTATAAGATTGTTCCCTGCTATAGCAACTGTATCATATCTTCCATTTTTATAACTTCCTTTTATCGTATTATGAACATCAACAAGTAAAATATTAACTCCTTTTTTACCGCGCAATTCATCTTCATACGATTTTTCAATGCCATTTACACCTATATAATCTCCAAGCCGGTAATACGAATCCTTTTTTATTATTTTATCATCCACTTCTCCAACATAACCTAGTATATGTGAAGCAATTTTGAGTGGATATTTTCGCAATGTCCTTGTTTGCACGAAAAAACCCTTGTATCGATAAAGTTTTTCTTGCAATACAGCATATGTTTGAGCTGATAGTTGTTTAACAATTACTGAGGGTTTATATCTTGAGTACTTTTTAGCCTTTTCAATTCTAACCAGTAATTCCTCGTTGGTTATATTCAACATATCGCACAAACCGGTTGTATCAAAATCGCTCATTTGATTTGGTACAAGCAATAAATCGTAAGCAGCTTCATTATATACTAATAATTCATTATTCCTGTCATATATCCTTCCCCTGGCAGGATATTGTGTTACATACCGTGTTGCATTATTGTCGGCAGATAGTTTATATGTAGGATCAAGCACTTGTAATGATAACAAGCGTATAGAGTATATTAAGCTAATCAGTATGATTAAACCTATTATTACAAACCTTCTGGATGAATACGATTCCAATTATCAATCCCTGTAAATGATATATTGACTTAAAACTATTAAAAAAACAGAAACAAATGAACTTAATAATGTACGTGAAATAATAAAAAGAAAGTTACTAAATCCAAAAGCCTCAAGTATAAAGAAAAACAGATGATGTATAAAAACTAAAATTAAAGTATACCTGAAAAACCAGTTAAACCCATAAAATGCAAGCCTTGGGAAAGTACCTGCTTCATAACCATCGCGAGGAGCTATTGATCGTAAAACAAATGGCCTGAATACAGATATAAATACTGTAGCCGATGTATGTAATCCTGGTGTATTTGTAAATATATCCACAGAAATTCCAAGTACAAACGCAACAATCAGTAGTAACCATCCAGGTGTTTCAAATGGTAATAGTAATATGAACAAAGTGTAAATTAAAGGATTTAACAAAGGTGTTATTTGAATATTGTTTATTACCAATACCTGAAATAATACCAAAATAACAAACCGTAATATGTTTCTTAAATAGATCTTAATCATTTATTGTCCTTTCTTCAAGATCTAATTGTTCTGTTTTATCATAATTACCTATAATATATACATAAGTCAGGTTCTTAAAATCCGTTGATAATTCAATAATAATGTTAAAGAAATTACCGTTATTCTCATCGCTAAAATCTGAAATAATACCAATTAGCTTCCCTCCCGGAAAAATTGTTGAAAATCCACTGGTTACAATTGTATCTCCTATGTGCCGCTCAACATGATTAGGTATTTCTTTTAAAAGCATACGTGTATAATCATTTCCATCCCATGTTAACGAACCAAAATAATTATTTCGTTTAATTTTAGCACTTATATTTAATTTTGTATTTAGAATTGAAATTACAGACGAATAATTGTTTGAAACTTCTTTAACAATACCAACTATTCCTGTAGGTGAAACAACGGCCATTTCCGGTTCTACTCCCTGCTTGCTTCCTTTGTTTAAAGTTAAGTAATTATGCTGCTTATTAATAGAATTATTGATGACCTTGGCTGAAATATGGTAATATTTCTTTGTATAAACAGAATCATAAATATCCAGGATATTAATTTCATTATCTTTATAAGCAGACTTTAATTTCCCTTTTAATTCCGCATTTTCCTTATTTAATTGGTAATTTATTTTTCGCAAATTGAAATATTCAAATACATGGCTACTGGCATTATAGAATCCTGCAACAATTGCATGTGAAGAATTTAAAATTATATTCTTATTGTTTTCGGTATCATTGATATAAATTGTGAGTGAAATTATTTCAAGGACAATAAATAAAATTCCAAAGTGGTATTTTAATAATATTCGCATTAAACCTCTCATTCAGAATTTTATTTTTATTCTTAAGCAGTTTTGTCTGATAATAATAAATGCTATCGCAATAAAAATGAAAATTTATCAACGTTTTTCAATGCAATCCCTGTACCTCTTGCCACTGCATGTAACGGATCCTCTGCAATATGGAAAGGGATTTTTGTTTTTTCGCTCAATCTTCTATCGAGACCTCTAAGTAAAGCTCCACCTCCGGTAAGAAATATTCCTTTACCATAAATATCGGAATAAAGTTCCGGTGGGGTTTTTTCCATAGTAGCAATAATCGCGGCTTCAATTTTAGTTATTGACCTATCCAGGCAATGTGCTATTTCCTGGTATGAAACAGGAATTTCAACAGGTAAAGCTGTCATTTGATGTGGCCCACGCACAATGTAATCAGCCGGTGGGTCTTCTATATCACTTAATGCAGAGCCTACATTTATTTTAATATTTTCAGATGTTCTTTCACCTATTTTTATGTTATGCTGATGCCGCATATATTCCTGGATATCCATAGTTAGATCGTCACCTGCTATCCTGATTGATTTATTGCTTACAATACCACCTAAAGAAATAACGGCAATTTCAGTTGTTCCACCTCCAACGTCAACAACCATATTCCCTTCCGGTGCCTCAACATCAATTCCCATTCCTAATGCAGCAGCCATGGGTTCAAATATCATAAATACTTCACGACCCCCTGCATGTTCTGAGGAATCGCGAACTGCTCTTCTTTCAACTTCAGTGCTTCCTGAAGGGATACATATAACAACTTTCAAAGCTGGCGCAAATAACCTTGATTTTGAATTTATCATTTTTATCATGCCCCTGATCATTTGTTCAGCTGCATTAAAATCAGCTATAACCCCGTCCTTAAGTGGCCTTATAGTCCTTATATTATCATGGGTTTTACCATGCATTTGGCGTGCTTTTTCCCCTATTGCAATTAACTTTCCTGATAATTGGTCTATGGCAACAATTGATGGTTCATCAACAACAATCTTGTCATTATGAATGATAATTGTATTTGCAGTTCCCAGGTCAATTGCAATCTCCTGGGTTAAAAATGAAAAAAATCCCATCTTTATTATTAGTTTAAAGTTCCTAGTTTAAAGTTCAAAGTTGGTTTTGTGTTGCGTGTTTAGAGTGTAATTGATCTAGCCTTAAAGTCTATAAGTCTAATATCTAATAATTTATAAAATCAATGTTTAAAATGCCGTGTGCCGGTAAATACCATAGCCATGTTATTATTATTACAAAATTCAATTGAATCTTTATCCCTAATTGAACCTCCTGGTTGAATTACTGCCGAAACTCCGGCTTCATGCGCTATTTCAACTGAATCAGCAAAAGGGAAAAAAGCATCAGATGCCATAACTGTACCATTTAGATCAAATCCAAAACTTTTTGCTTTATTAATTGCTTGTTTCAGTGCATCAACCCTGGAGGTTTGTCCTACTCCGCTGGCAACAAGTTGTTTGTTCTTTGCAAGTACTATTGCATTTGATTTTGTATGCTTTACCAGCTTATTAGCAAATTCCAGGTCAGATATTTCACTTTTGCCTGGCTGCTTATTTGTTACATATTTAAAATCATTGGAAGTATTTACTATATGGTCCTTTTCCTGGTATAATACTCCATTTAATAATGAACGGTACTGATATTCAGGGAATATTCCATTTTTCCTTTTTAATATTATCCGTTTTTTGTTTTGTGTTAGAATTGATAATGCCTCTTTATCAAATTCAGGTGCAATTAAAACTTCATAAAAAAGTTTATGAATCTTTTCTGCTGTTTCCTTATCAATTTTTCGGTTACTAACAATAATACCTCCAAATGCTGAAACAGGATCTCCTGCAAGGGCATCTTTCCATGCATCCAATAAATTATTTCTTGATGCAAGTCCACAAGCATTGTTATGTTTAATAATTGCCACCGTGGTTTCTTCAAATTCATTAATTAAATGAATTGCCGCATCAATATCCAGTAAATTGTTGTAAGATATTTCTTTTCCGTTTAACTGTGTGATAATATCTTCAATATTTCCAAAGAACAAACCTTTTTGATGTGGATTTTCACCATATCTTAAAGTCTTTACTTTTGTAATACTTTCTTTAAAACTAGTTGTCCCCTTTTCGTTTAAATATTTGAAAATCGATGTGTCATAATCAGAGGAAATATTAAAAGCCTCTACAGCCAGTTTTTTTCGTTTTTCAATAGATGTATTTCCCTGATTTTCATTTAATATTTCCAACAGGTCAGCATATTGATCCACGGAAGAGATAATTACAACATCTTTATAATTTTTAGCAGCTGCTCTTATTAAAGATATTCCACCAATATCAATTTTCTCAATAATATCCTGCTCATCAGCACCAGAGGCAACAGTTTCTTTAAACGGGTATAAATCAACAATTACAAGGTCAATTTCAGGGATTCCATATTGTTCCAGTTGTTGATTATCTTTTTCATTATCTCTTCTGCTAAGTATCCCGCCAAAAACTTTTGGGTGCAATGTTTTAACCCTTCCCCCTAAAATAGAAGGATATGCGGTTAAATCTTCAACAGCGGTAACCTCAACTTTATTCTTCTCAATAAAGTCTTTTGTACCACCTGTAGAATAGATTTTTACATTAAGGTCCTTTAGTTTTTTTATAATAGCATTTAAGTTTTCTTTGTGGTAAACTGAAATTAGCGCAGATTTGATTTTTTTTACCATTATTCAGGCTACTGTTTAATTGTATTTTATGTATTAATTACCTTTCCCATAAAGGATTGACAAAGATATAAATTTAATGCAATTTATACTTGATGTTAAGCATGATAATTGATAATATTTAATTTATTAATTTATAATTCCTTTACAGTGTTATATATTTGTTTATAGTTAAAGCGTTCTAAAACAAAATATTCTTATTATACAATTTAACAATTTTTATATAACTATTTAACAATGTTGTTTTTACGCCTTATTAAAGAAAGTTTATATTTTGCTCTTAATTCAATTGTTGTAAATAAACTCCGAACGTTTTTATCCTTATTAGGAATTACAATTGGAATTTTTACAATTATTTCAGTTTTCACTGTAATTTATGCATTGGAAAGCAGCATTAGAAATAGCATTCAATCCTTAGGAAACAATATTGTTTATGTTCAAAAATGGCCATGGGCTTTTGGTGGAGAATATCCCTGGTGGAAATATATGAACAGGCCTGTTCCAAATATTGATGATTATGAAGAAATAAAAATCAGGGCTGAAAAAGTTGAAGCATGTGCATTTGGAACTTCAACAAGTAAAACAATTCAATATTTAAATAATTCGGCCGAAAATATTGTAATCCTGGCAAACACACATGAATTTGAGCAAATCAGGTCATTTGAAATTGAAAAAGGAAGATATTTTTCATATTATGAATCACAAGTTGGTAAAAATAAAGCTGTTATAGGCCACAAATTAGCATCGGAATTATTTGAGAACATGGAACCCCTGGGTAAGAACATTAAGGTATTTGGCAGAAAACTAGAAATTATTGGTGTATTTGAAAAAGAGGGCCAGGATATTTTTGGTTCAAGTATGGATGAAGTGGTTATAATTCCAATAAATTTTGCCAGAAATGTTATCAATATAAGAAATGAAAGGCTTAATCCGTACATTATGGTGAAAGCCAAAGAAAATGTTAGTATTTCAGAATTAAAAGACGAATTAAGAAAAATAATGAGAGCAGTAAGAAAACTAAAACCCGTTTCTGAAGATAACTTTGCACTTAATGAAGCCAGTTTGCTATCACAAGGATTTGAAAGCATCTTTATTGGTATTGATCTGGCAGGCTGGATTATTGGTGGTTTCTCCATTTTAGTTGGTGGTTTTGGAATTGCAAACATAATGTTCGTATCAGTAAAGGAGAGAACAAACATAATAGGCATTCAAAAAGCACTTGGTGCAAAAAACTATTTTATATTACTTCAGTTTTTATTTGAAGCTATAATTTTATCTTTAATAGGGGGAATACTAGGGCTGATAATTGTTTATTCCGGAACAGTTTTATTTGGTAAAATTACCGATATGAACTTTGCATTAACACTAAGTAATATTTCAAAAGGATTGTTCATTTCAATAATTATTGGTGTTATATCAGGTTTTGCCCCGGCTT
>DAOVJU010000418.1 GCA_030632095.1 Chlorobiota bacterium | reverse complement strand
GATCTGGAGTTTTCTGGTTTATATAATGGTTTTAGACAGTAAAAAAAGTAAAACTTACAGTAAATGAATTATATTTTTCTTATATTCAAAATATAAAATTTGAATATAGTTTTGATTTCAGTTTTGTATACATGATTAAAAAAATCAATTCAATATTAAAGCATTATAGTATTAAACGGATATTATTAGTTTATATACTGTTTTTAATTGGATCCTTTATCATTGCCCAGGATTCTCTGGTTATTGAGAACAAAAGCTGGATAAATAAACTTACTGAAGAGGACAGGCAACAAATTGCTTTAGCTAATCAAAATTTAGAATTAGCTAATAGTATCCTGGCCGAAGCAGATAGTATGGAAAATGAAATAAAACTGATAAAATCATCAGGGGATACTACAGAATTGAAAAAAATTGATGTTTTAAGTAAAAATATTTCTCAGAGAAGATATAATGCTTATCAAATAGTTGGGAAGGCAAACAATTCGAAAATACTAATATATAGTGCAAGTATTAATAAAGAAATATCAAAAATAGATGCAACAACAGAATACTACGAGACAATAAGTAAACTACTTAAAACAGCAAAAAATAACCTTGACCAGGCAACAATTTTAAGAAAGGAGTTAATAGCAGAAAAGGATACAAATCAAATTTTTGAAAAATCGATTTCTTCAAATACATTAGAAAATGAAACAATTCAGGATTTTGAAGAAATATTTAACATAATGATGATTATAGAGGAAGATCCGGTAAATTCGCACGATTCTGCTTACATTTCACAAATTGAACCAGAATTTGATGAACCTGAATCAGACGTTCTAAATTACGAAGCAGGAATAATTACTTATGGTAACAACCAGGATTCAACTTTAATAGAAAAGCCAAAACCCGATTCAGTTTCACAAATTAAGAATGACTCATTAGATGTAACAATTGATACTTCATTTTCATTTATTGATAAAAGACATGTAACCGTACAAGACTCTGAAGGGAATAGTGCATATGAAAAGAGTGTTGCAGTACAACGAAGTTTACTTGATTTTAAAAAAGATACTCATAAAATAGCTATTGGCACTGGAGACCCGGCTAAATATGTGAATGTTATTGTAAATGAAAAAGTGGTTGAAACTATTAAACTGGCTATAGAAAATTATGAAGAGGATACGGTTTTTGATATATTTAGCATTACAGCTTTTGATATTGACCTCATACGTAATGCATGGGATAATTATGTTGAAGAAATAACCCCGGTAATTGAATCAGATTTTGACATTAAATTTGACATTGGAGATGAAGATGACCTGACATTAGCAACAATTGTTGAGAACAAAGACAATGGTGAAATATCATACGCTAAAGAAATAGAGGAAACTATTGAAAAAACAACCGTTAAAGAACCAAAGGAGACAGTTAAAAAAACAACCATAAAAGAACCAAAGGAGAAAATCGAATACAAAACACATCATATAGACCGGATTATCTTCAGGGTTCAGATAGCTGCTGACGGAGTACCACTAAATGATAAAAAACTGAAAACGATATACAATGGCAAACGCAAAATTAAAATGTTTCAGGAAGAAGGTTGGTATAAATACTATATTGCAGATTGCAATACGCTAAAAGAGGCCATTTTAATAAAAAAAGAGTCAAAAGTATCAGATGCATTTATAATGGCATACAAAGATGGAGTTAAGATACAGTTTTACTTAAAATTTGTTAAACCTGACGAAATAAAAAAATCTAATGAAAGAAAAGATGAATATAGAAACCTGGTAAATTTAAGTAAGGACAAAACAACTATTGTGGTGCAGATTGTTGCCAGCAGGATACCCATGAAGGATTCAGAAATTAAGAAAATTTATTCGGGTAATGAACTAATAAATTATATTGAAGAAGAGGGATGGCATAAATATTCAATAGGTAATTTTGCAAAATTTAGAGATGCCAATTCATTGCGAAAAACCTTAGAAGTTCCAGGTGCGTTTGTTGTTGCCTATAAGAATGGAGAAAAAATAGATCTTTGGGCTAAATACAGAACTAATTAAGTTAAACTTAAATAAAAACATGAAATAACTTTATATCGTCATAATAAAAGGAAGTATATTTAACAATATTAATTTATAAATTCGACATTAAAACCATTTAGTATATGAAAGCAAACTATCTAAAAAAATCGAACTCCGGAATATCAGTTATAATTATTCTGATTATTTTATCATCTTGTATTTCACAGAAAAAGGTTTGGATTTTACAAGATAAGGATAAAGGTGCATCATCAAATATATTTATTAATCCGAAAAAGACAACCTACAGGCTTCAACCGGGAGATTATATTTTTATTAAAGTTTACAGCACTGATAAGGAAACCAGTAAATTCTTCCAGGCTGACTTCCCAACTTTAATGAACCCGACATATTTATATTTAAACAGCTATTCGGTAAATGAAGAAGGATATTTGAATTTTTCATTTATTGATAAAATATATGTTAAAGGGCTCACCATTGAAGAAGTTCAGAGAAACATCCAGAAAATTATGAATGAATATTTTAAAGATGTCACTGTAACAGTTAAACTAGTTAATTTCAAAATTTCAGTTTTGGGAGAAGTAAAAGCTGAACGTGAATTTACAATAACCCAGGATCAAATAAATATTTTAGAAGCTATTGCTTTAGCAGGCG
Source organism: Chlorobiota bacterium (assembly GCA_030632095.1). Taxonomy (GTDB): domain Bacteria; phylum Bacteroidota; class Bacteroidia; order Bacteroidales; family B39-G9; genus JAADFW01. The sequence goes on along the minus strand of DAOVJU010000418.1, from coordinate 1,365 downwards.
GTATTAAAGAATTCGGAAACAGGAAAAAAGTAGCTGTGATCCGGCAAACAGATACCGGCTCAGAAGTTTATTACCTTGACCTTACTGATAGGAAAATCCTCGAATCAGATTATTACTATCTAATGCCAAATGATATAGTTTATGTTGAATCACGTAAAAGCAAATCGTTTGCATCTAGTACAATGCCATATGGTACTTTTATATCCACAATATCACTGATTATTGCAATACTTGCATTTCTAAATTAAGTTTAATGTTGCAAACAGATAATTTTCAAGAAAAAGAGATTGATTATAAAGATATCATTTATAAAATCCTTTCACACTGGTATCTCTTTGTATTTGGAATTATAATTGCATTTATAGTTGTATTTTTTTATAACAAATTTGAACAAACAGTATACAAAGTCTCTACTACAATTCTTATTAACGATAGTCAATCAACATATGACCCTCAGGCGATTATAGGATTTGATATATATACTAAACGCGGTAAGCTTCAAAATGAAATTGAAATATTAAAAACTTATACTCTTACACAAAAAGTAATAAATGCTTTAAACCTTGATGTTTCTTACTTTAAAAAAGATGGCTTCATTAGTAAAGAAATGTATAATGAATCCCCATTTGCTGTTGAATTCAATCCATTGATCCCCCAACCCGTGAATTGTAATTTCAGGGTTGAAGTAATGACAAAAGATTCTGTTAGCTTAGTTCTTATTGCTGATAATGTTAAACTATTTGATTTTATTGATGAAAAAGTAATAAGTATTGTTAATAATATAGCAATTGATGATATCTATAAAATTGGAGAAAATATTGAAAATAAGTATTTTAATTTTCGAATTATTTTAACAAACAATTACGATCCAATCTTACACAATAATATTGATTTTTATTTTGTATTTAATGATTCAAAAGCAAATTTCAGTCAATTTCCTGTAATAAACATTGATCCTGTTAAGGAATCATCTATTATAGCTGTTTCAATAACGGGTAATAACATCCAAAAATCAGTTGATTTTCTAAATGAGCTTACGGCTGCATTTCTTCAAAAAGAAGTAGATAAAAAAAACAGGGTAGCTGACAAGACATTGCTTTTTTTAGATAAACATTTAGGTGAAATTACTGATTCGTTAAATTATTCTGAAAAGAGCCTCCAGGAATATCAGTCAAAAAGAAGTGCTTTAAACCTGGATTTTCAAACGCAAAACTTGTATAAAAAGCTTGAAAAGCTTCAAAATTCGATGGCAGAAATACTTATTAACCAAAAATATTATAATTACTTATATGACATATTCACAGAAAATGGTGTAATACAGGATATTGTTGCCCCTTCAGTCATGAATGTTGAAAACACATTGCT
>DAOVJU010000303.1 GCA_030632095.1 Chlorobiota bacterium | reverse complement strand
ATTGCCACACAGGCGATGCCTCACGTATCCCGATTATACTACCTGTTTTGAAGAAATATTCCAATTGGGTTCAGAAAAACAGACGGCATCCAAATGGTCATTATTGGTGGTCGGGCTGGGGAAGCGGTATGGATAACTCGCCACGCAGTATCGCCAATAAACCTTATCCGCCGCACAGTTGGATTGATTATGATGCCATCGAAGCCATGTCGGCATACTATTTAGTGAAATTAGCCCGCATTGTGAGTGACAAAAAAATTGAACAAGAATTCCAGGCTCTTTATGAAGAACTTGAACAACTGATAAACTCAACCATGTGGTGCGAAGAAGATGGCATTTATTGGGATTTGGATAAAGACGATTCATTCCTGAAAGTTAAAACTGTAGCTTCATTCTGGCCACTTTGGGCGCGTATTACCAACAATCAGCAAGTTGAAAAATTAATCTCACATCTTAATGACCCAAACTCTTTCAATCGAACGCATCGTGTACCAACCCTGTCTGCCGGACATCCCAAATACGTAAAGACCGGCCATTACTGGCTGGGCAGTGTTTGGGCACCTACCAATCATATGATCGTTAAAGGATTGGCAGCCAATGGCCGTCATCAATTAGCCAGGGAAATTGTTTGTAATCATTTAGATAATATGGCGTTGGTATTCAAAGAAACCAACACGGTTTGGGAAAATTATTCTCCGGAAACCATTGAACCTGGCAACCTGGCAAAAGCTGATTTTGTCGGTTGGTCGGCTGTGGGGCCTATTGCCCAGTTAATTGAATATTACATTGGTATTACCTTAGATGTTCCGGCAAATACTATTTATTGGAATTTGCTTTCAACAGAAAAGCTGGGAGTTAGGAATATTAATTTTAATAATTCTCCTGTAGAAATATATTGTGATGAAAGAAAGTCTTTGAAAGATACTATTAGTATTACGGTTCAATCAATAAAGCCCTTTAATCTCACTATTAATAATGGGGAAAATATAGTAAGCATAAAAGTTGAAACAGGAAAACAAAAATACAGGATATAATAGTATCTTAAAATTAAACTTCTGTCATTTTTTGGCAGAACTTAGCGTTAGCGATTTAATGACCAACAGGAATAAAATCTTGGTTATTAGTTATTAGTTAATGGTTTTAGTTATTTAGTTGCTTGTTGTAGTTATTCAGTTTTATTAACTACTAACAATAACCACAAACCAACAAACTATAACTAAAAACCAACAAACTAATAACAAAATTTAGAGGTCTTGTTTGTTTCTGGCTCGTCCAGGTTGGAAATAATATAAATAATGTATATAATGTAAAATATATCTTATGAACACAATAATACTACTAACAGTTATAGGAACAATTTTTTGTATTCCTGGTTCTTTTCGAAAAAAAGATTCAAGAAAATATTTAATCTTCTTTATTGTGTGTTTTTTCATCGACCAGTTGTTAACAAGAAATTTTTATTTTCCTGAATTTATAACTATCGGAACAGAATGGAACTGGACAGGAAAAATAGCAAGTGCATTATTTTCCTTAATAGTTATACTGATATTAAGGAAAAAGTTCAGGATTAATTTCGCCTTTACACTTAAACAGAAAAAAGGTTCATTAAAACCTACTTTGATATCAGTTGGCATTTTAGTAATTATTGGTGTAATTGTTCTTTGGTTTTTTGGTTCAAAGGGCAATCCTTCGTTTGAAACTCATTTATTTCAATTAACAATGCCCGGAATAGCAGAAGAATTAGCATTCAGAGGTTTGTTTTTAGGATTATTAAATAATGTTTTCAAAAAATCCCGCAGAATTCTTGGAGCTGAAATGGGCTGGGGTGCAGTTGTTACTTCATTATTATTTGGATTATGGCATGGGATAGGATTTGATAATGCATCAAACTTTTATTTTAATATTGAACCAATACTAATGACTTTAATAGCTGGATTTTTTATTAGCCTGGTTAAGAGAAAGAACCGGAAGTTTACTTATTCCTGTTTTATTTCATAATTTGATAAATGAACTTGGTAATATTATAGGGGACTTCTATTAATTACTTCGCATCAAGATTTTCAGAGTTTTTCATAGACGATGAAAATTTTTGAAGTACTATCGGGATAATGCAATAAAATTTAAAGAAGTATATGGAAAACTCTGAAAACCCTACGGGAACAAATATAATAAACAATCTGACTGCGTTAAAATTTTTCTCAATAACTACGGCTATTCAGAAAAATTTATGCCTTGCATCTTGTTCATTCTATTTGTTTCTTGAAAGAAAGGAATTAATAGAAGTCCCCTATAATGCTAATAAAATAAAACATCATTAATAGGACTTAGAATATGTTTAAAAGATTATTAATACTGTTCGGTCTGTTGCTTCTATTTTCTTTCTGTTATTGTCAGGAAATTGCAAAAATACTTGAATCAAAATATGAAAGTAAAATGATTTCTTCGGGGAAAAATTATCCTACTATTAGTTTACGAAGAAATAATTTAGATGATATTTCTATTTTATTACATCATCGTATTCCTGTTGAAGATATTAAAAAACACTATAATTGGTCGGATAGTATATTTCAAACAAAACTTGAGATGTTATTAAAACAAGACCTTATTAAAAAAGATAAAGAGCATGATTATCTCCCAACAGCTATGGTAATAACACTGCAAGAAGGTGAGAAATTAAAAAAAGATTCGAAAATATTTGCTGATAGTGTTAGTGAGATGATAATTGAAATATTACCGGAAATAAAAAAGGAATATGCAAAACTCAAAGGATTTAAACATATTGATTTTTCAAGAGCATCACTTTTTATTTTAAGCAATGTAATGCTTGATAATTGGCAAATCAATAAGGTGGAAAATACATTTTTAAAAGCTGAACGGACATCAAGAAATAATATGAATTATTATTTTTCTTTTCAGGAAAAAAGAAATAACAATAAAAGGGAAGCATTTAATATTTACGGCAATACCTCAGGAATGTATGGGAATATATTCAGTCTTGTTCTTGGCAGGGCTATGATTTTTGGTCTTTACGGGAACGAAAGAGGTGGTATTAATTTTAACACGCTTACAAAAAAACAACTTCAAGAGTGGTTTGGCATGGAAGAAACAGAAAATATAAAATCATTTAAAAAGGAATTGCTTAGAAAACTGTTAAAACTATCAAATAATCCCAATTATAAAATGCAAGACACTTATAAACAAGGTTTCAATAAAATAGATATGATGGAAGAAAACATATTGACTATTCCTGTTTTTAGCCTTAGTGATAACAAAAAGCTCAATAAAATTGCAAATCTTATAACAAATAATTTAATTGATTTGTTTGAAAAAAACAGAGACATCCTTGAAAAAAATTATCAAAATTCATCTTATTATAACGAAATCACATTTGAAGAATGTTTTATTTGGTGGTATCATTTTTTTTATACCGAAGTAACTGAAATTCTTATTTCAAAAGACTATATTAAAAGACCGGCAACAGGAGTATTCCCTTATATTTTTAAGATATAACATAAAATTATGAAAAAATCACAGCTGGTAAAATATTTATTTTTTAGTTTGATTATCATAAGCAAATTACTTCAGGCTCAAAATACTTTAATGCAAACTTCTGCTATACAAATTATTAATAATATAAACGATAGTATTTTTCTTGATTATAAAAATATAAAAATAGATAATGATTATACATATAATATTGAGCAATCAAGTATTGATTGGGGTAATAAACTATTAAAAGAATTAAACATTTCAGAACTAAATAATTATGAAAAAGCAGTATCTATCAATAAGTATATTTACGATAATATAGAATTTTGCGGATTTCGTGCTAATAATATTAAAGAAATAATTGAAAATAAAAAAGGAAATTGTTTTTGTCATGCCCGGTTAGGAATATTTTTATTACGATTAGCCGGAGTTCCCTCAAAATTTGTTTATGAAATCCATATCAGAAAATGTATAATACCAAGAAAAATAAAAGGGAAAAACAAAAAAACAGGACTTTATGGATGTGCTCATAATGACCATATTTGGGTGTTTTTTTATGATAATGGAAACTGGATACCCTTTGATTCATCACTTGGAATAATTGGTATTAATGAATTTATTACAAAAAGATGGGATAATAAATTCTTAATGGGTCCACCTTTTGTAATTTATGAAGATACAGGGAATGGTTTAGTAAAAATGAAAAATATAACAAATAAATTGTGGAATAATAAGCCAAAAGATTCATTTAAAATAATTGATTTTAATACATGGTTTGAATTTTTAAGTTCCTTTTCAGAAATGAAAATTGAAGATTTTGATAAACCATTAGATAAATCATTATTACTTAAAATTAGTAAAATGTCGAAATTATGGTACAATTAAAAATTAGTATGAATATTGGCAATAATATTTGGCTAATTGCATCGGCTGCGATGCATAAATTTAATTTGGGTGAAGGTGCTAATTTCGTTATAGGCAATTTGAAAAATAACAAAGATACTACAGAAATAGGACAATTAAAGGCATAAATTATGGAAAAACTATATGAAAAAGGATTAGAAAATTATCCAAAGCCAACAGTATTTTTAACTAATGCACTATTGTTATTATGGTTTGGATTCGCAACCTACGGAATGTCAAAAATAAAACTTGCCGGATTACCGATTATTTCTATACTCTATTTGTTATTTATGTTTGTTATGCTTGGGTTTGTTTTAAGAAAACATCTTTGTACCCATTGCTATTATTATGGTAAATTGTGTGGCAGCGGCTGGAGCAAATTAAGTTCATGCCAATTTAAACTACAATCAGGCAATTACGAACTCGGAATAAAGTTAGCTGGTATAACCTGGGGACTATTAACAGTTATACCAATTATTGTTATTCCGCTTTCATTGTTTTTGTATAAAGAATTTTTGGTTTCAGGTGGTGTATCTCTGGCATGTTTTATTGTAATAATGATAATAAACCTGTTTGGAAGAAAGAAAGGATGCTCGCGATGTAAAATGAGGTACATTTGCAAGGCAAGCGCATCTAAGTAAATATAACACAGATTAATTATCATATTGTCTAATTAAAATTAAAAGGAGATATAAAATTATGAAGGTGCAGATATTAAATTTGTATAGTAACGAAAAAGAAAGTGGTTCT
>DAOVJU010000145.1 GCA_030632095.1 Chlorobiota bacterium | reverse complement strand
CAGTACTTATGACAACAAAAAGCACTCAACGTCCTATAATGAATAGTTATGTTATACTCATAAGTAAACAGTTAAAACTTAATTATATGAACAGGCTTGAAAAATTATTAATTATTCCGTTTCTGGTTGCAACATTGTTAATTTCATTATCTGTAGAAGCTCAAAAGAAACTATTGAGCCAAGAAGAATTAAAAGAACAGAAAGTATACAGGTCTTTATCAGAAGCATTCTTCAATAAAAAGCGTGTTTACATATTGAATTTAGACAGTAAAGAACTAACTGAATTGCCCGCGAAAATTAGTAAATTGAAAAACCTGCAAGAAATCTATTTACGCAACAATAAACTTACAAATTTGCCAAATGGATTATTTCAGCTTAAAAATTTGCAAAAATTAATGCTGGGTGAGAATAATTTAATAATGTTACCTCCTGAAATTGAGAATCTACAAAATTTACAGGAATTAGATCTATTTTCAAACCAACTGAGTTCATTGCCAAAAGAAATTGAAAATTTACAAAAACTTGAATACCTTGATTTAAACTGGAACCAGTTTTCTCAACTACCTGCTTCAATATGTTCACTAACAAATTTGGAAAAACTTTATGCTGAAAAAAACAAGATAGAATCTATCCCGAATGATATTGGCAAACTTATAAAACTTAAGGAATTAAAACTTGCTGAGAATAAAATAACTGATATACCTTCATCTGTAGGCAGTTTGAAGCGCCTTCCTGAATTGGATTTAAGTAAGAATGCAATAACTACTGTCCCTCGGGAAATTGGACATTTATCTAATCTTAAAATTCTGAATTTATCAGAAAACAAAATAAATAAATTACCTGTTGAATTTGGCAATTTAAAAAATCTTGAAGAATTGTATTTGCAAAACAACAAACTTAATATAGTTAAATCACAAGCATTAAGTATACCGAAACTTAAAATATGTGATTTAAGCCTGAATAGAATTTCGAATATTGCATTATCTAAAAATTTACAGAACTTAACATATCTTGATCTTGAATTGAACAAACTAACTGTTATTCCAGGTTCATTATATAATCTTAAGAATCTTGAATCATTGAATTTAAGCAGAAATAAAATTGAAAAAGTCACAAAAGAAATTGCAGGATTAATTAAGCTAAAAGAATTGGATTTATCATACAATAAAATATATTCGGTCTCAAAGGGAATTGGAGGCCTGAAAAAGCTGGAAATTTTGAACCTTACGCAAAATGAGATTTTATTGATGCCAAAGCAAATTTCAACGATGTCAAGTTTAAAAGAATTGCATTTAGCATCTAATAAACTTAATGCCTTTCAGAAAAAACAGGTAAATAATAACAAACCCAAAAGTGCTATAGTATACTTTTGATTAATTAATTGATAACTACTAATTTCAATTTGTATCTAAAATCCTTGCCTCTTAGCTCAACTATATACAATCCCTGTGAAAAGATATTCTCGTGCAAAGTAATTTTATTTCCAGGCTTTATTATCAGCATTTTTGAAATACCTGCATGATTAAATATCTCAATTTCATCTATTGAAGGAATAGCTGATATAATTAATTCTTCACCAGGGTGTATTGGATTTGGATATACATTTTCAGCGAAGTTTCTAACCTCAAAAGTGTTCTGTGGAAAAGATACAATTACATAAATCTTATCAGAATCGGTACACTCATATTCATTTGTTACTGTTACATAATAACTAAAACTTCCATGCCCAAGCTCAGAACCAATTATTTCGATAGTTTGATTTAAGGAACCGGTATTCCATTCGTATGATGTAAAACCCGAACCTGCATCAAGAATTATAGTATCATTAGTTGTAATAGAAATATCTTCACCTAAATTAACAGATGGACTTGGCAAAGTTGTAATGTTAATTGTATCAGAAAGAGATATACATTTGTAGTCTTTATCCATTATTGTGAGGAAATATTCTCCGTCTGAAAAAGGATTTAGTATTGGATCTGATTCAAACTCTTCTTCATTATTCCATTTGAAAACATGCCATGTGTTGTAGTCGAATATAAATTCAATGTCTGCCCCTTCGCAAACTGTTGTATCTGTTGGTAAATCAACTAATGGAGGAGCTTCTACCTGAATTATGTTAATTTTTAATGTTCGGGAAAATGCACCAATACCGAACTCATTTATTCCACGAACTTTTAATTCAGCTTCTTCTACAAAAATTTCATCTGCCCAATCAATAACTAAAGTATTATTATAATTATACATAACTCCAACATCATCAGGGCTTAATTGCCATTCATAATTTGTGGCATTTATTGAATTTGTGGTATATGTACTATTCATATTATTTATGCAAACACCTGATGGCCCCTCCGGAATTACGGCTCTGGAGGGGAGAATTGAGTCTACCAGGGTTAAACCCTTTATACAAAAGTTAGCTGATGAATCATATTCAAATAAATCGTACCATTGTTCGTCCAGGAAATAATAGCTTTCGCCTGCATTTGATTTTGATGGAACTATTGTACGTGTTTTAGCACCTAATAATAATGGGATTTCAGAAGTGCAATCATATGCTTGTCCACCAGCATTTAACTCAAAATATATATAAAAATTATGATCTACATCCAGGCGAACACTCGAATCTAATTCTATGGTATGAAATCCTTTATGTAATATATTTCCGGTTTTAACAGATTGCAGACTGTCGAGTATTCCCGATTCAAATGATTTATAGATTTTGATTGTATAATCTACATTTTCACTTTCATTATAAAAACTAACATAGTTTAGTATTCCATCTCCATTTGATTTAAAAACATTTAAGGCAATATTTGATTCTGTAAAAGTTTTCCTCCATCCATGATAGTCATGATAATACATATAATCAAAATCGTAAAGTTTTATATCTTGAAACGAAACAGCACCCATTTCCGGGTACCTGGCACAATGTTTATCATAATATGAAATCCAGAAAAAACCATCCATTGCAAAATCTTCTCCCCAGCTATTTTTACAAAGCCATGCTCCCGGCAAAGGTGCATGAGTTGTTATAGTGTCATTCCAACCAACTATTGAAACTGCATGATCGGGAGGTATGGTATCAGAAAGTGGTTGATAATGAAAAATGCCATACATATAATCAAATGCTTTCATTGCAGTTCCTAATGCACCATATTGCATTAGTTTACTTTTAATTGTATCAATACCAATAAGATTAGAATCCATGGTAAACCATTCAATTTGATTTGGATAAAACAGTTGAAAATTTGGTGAATTATATAATGGTGGTTCTTCAAAAGACTGGCCATCAATCTCCCTTACAGCGCCATCTCCTCTGGTTAAATAAGCGGCTGAAACCAAATAATCACCTCCTAAGTGAACTTCTAATCCGTTTACTTCTTCAGGATAAAAATCATTATTATAAAACCTATTAAAACCATTCCACCAATCTAAATGATATTCTGCAAGATTAGATTCTCCTGTATTACCATTTGCAAACCAATTTCCGTTAATCATTAAATTACTTTCCATCGCGGCCATTGTACCATGTGCCCAGCATGTACCACTTATTTGAAGTTTAACAGAAGTAACATAATTTTCGCCATTTACATCTCGTAAATCGAATGCAATTGGGAAATCAGGTTTTTGTGAATAGACTGCAAAAAAGATTATAATATAAAAAGAAGTTATTAATAGTTTTTTCATTACCAAAGTTATTTAAGAATTGTTAAAAATAGCAAATTGATTTAGATTCTTACAACAATTTTCCCTTCTACATTACCAGATTCACTATGAATATGTGCTTGTTGAATATCTTCTAATGAATAAACCTTATCAATAATTACTCTGAACTTATCTTGTTCAATAAGTTGATTAATAAATTCAAGGTCAGTTCCTTTTGATTTCATTAAAAAGGTTATGGCTTTCTTTCCTCTGGTAAAAAGCGAAAGTAACTTATGTGCCAAAACTTTTGGCCTGGGCAATGTTGTAATATATCTTCCACCCGGTTTAAGCAAATGCTTTAACGACCTGAAACTTTCAGAACCAATCACATCAAATATAATGTCGAATTTTTCATTTAACGATTTTATATTAATATCATTATAATCTATGTGAACATCAGGTTTTAATAATGTCATCATTTCATTATGCCGTGAGCTACAAACTGCTGTTATATTTGCTTTAAAATATTTAGCAATTTGTACTGCGAAATGTCCTACACCACTTGCTGCACCGTTTATTAAAACTTTATCTCCAGTTTTAATTTTCCCTTTATCTCTCAAGCCTTGTAAAGCTGTTACAGCAGCTAATGGAATTGCAGCAGCCTCTTCAAAACTCAGTTTATCAGGTATTTTGGCGAGAGTATCTTCCGTTGATGCAGCAAATTCAGCATAAGCTCCACCGTATTTCCTGTTTACACAAGAATAAACTCTATCTCCTTTTATAAATTTTGAAATATTCTTTCCTGTTTTTTCAACAATTCCTGCTGCATCATATCCCAAAACAATTGGGAAACCAGAACCTAATATGTATTTATGATTTCCTAAACGGTGTTTCCAGTCTACCGGATTAACACTACTTGCTTTTAGCTGTATTAATATCTCATTATTTGCGATAACTGGAACTGAAATTTCTTCAATTTGTAAAACTTCAGGCTTTCCAAATTTGTTTATTATTGCAGCTTTCATCTGATTTGTTTGTTTATGCAAAAATAGGAAACTTATTATGTGAAAGATTGTATCAGGGAAAATAAAAATTTATAACTTAGCAATTCCTGACCTGTTAATTAATTTTATTATGGAAAATCTTGAATCTGAGAAAATGGATCAATTAATATTAGCCATTAATCCACGTGTATTGTATACGCAAATGGCAATTTATAACGGGAATAAAATGGCATTTCTGAAAAAAATAAATCATGAACCCATCGAACTAGATAAATACGATCATATTAGTAAACAGGCAGAATTCAGAAAGGAAGTCATCTTAGAAGAGTTAGAAAAGAATGATATTAATATAACTGATATTTATATAGTTATTAGTAGAGGTGGACTTATAAAGCCTGTGAAATCAGGAATATATGAAGTGAACGAGGTACTGAAAAATGATTTAATGAATTATGAGTATGGCGAGGATGTTTCTGATTTAGGCGGATTAATTGCAGATAGTATTGCTCAAAAAATTGAAAATGCTACTGCATATATTGCTGACCCGGTAGTTGTTGATGAATTTGATGATATAGCAAGGGTTAGTGGTTTAAAAGGAATTGAAAGAAAGTCAATTTTTCATGCCTTACATCAAATAAATATTTCCAGGCATCATGCAAAAGCCATAAATAAGAATTATAAAGATCTTAATTTAGTTATAGCACACCTAAGTAGCGGCATCACTATTGGTGCACACTATAAAGGAAGGGTAATTGATGCCACACAAGGATATGATGGAGATGGGCCATTTTCACCTGTAAGAACCGGTACTCTACCACTTGGTGAGGTTGTAAAACTATGTTTTAGTGGCAAATACAGTAAGGAAGAAGTCTGGAAAATGTTTACTGCTGAAGGTGGCCTGTATTCTTATTTAGGAACCTTTAGCGCATATGAAATTGATGAAAAAGTTATGCAAGGTGATGAAGAAGCCCGGTTTTATTATGACGCTATGGCTTATCAGGTTGCAAAATCCATTGCAAGTATGTTTGCTGTGTTAAAAGGTGATGTAGATGCCATATTAATAAGCGGGCCACTTGCCCAAAGCCGTTATTTTGTAAATCAAATTAATGAGCGGGTCGGAAAACTTGCTCCTGTTCATATTTATCCGGGTAGTGATGAATTAGAATCATTGGCTGATTACGGAATGCAAATCATAAAAAAAGAGATTGAAATACAAGTGTACAAATAGTTTGTTATGTTTTACTGAGAGAAACAAACTTAAAATTTTTGCAAACCTGTTCCGATTCGGTGTAATTACTCAATAATATTATTTAATTATTAACTGATGAAAAAAAAAGTTGAAACAATAATCCTGATAAATTTAGCAATTGTGTTGTTTTTTAATTTCAAAAGTTATGCACAAAGCGAAAATCTAGTCTATAATCCTGGTTTTGAAGATTATGAAAAATGTCCGGAAGGGTATACATTTCAGGATAAAAGTCATAAATTAATTACATATTGGACTTATCCCACACTTACAACACCAGATTATTTCAATAAATGCAGTAGTGGTATTGTACGGATTCCGTCAAATTTTGCCGGAGTGGCCCAACCAAATTCCGGTGATGGATATATGGGATCAATACTAAGTGGTAGTGAAATGAATTATCGTGAATACATACAGGGTGAATTGAAAGAACCACTTGAAGCCGGTAAAAAGTATTGTGTTACTTTTCACTACAGATTAGCATCCTATTCAAAATTTGCAATAGATCAATTAAGCGTTTTATTCGTTAAGGAAAAAATTGAAAATGAAAATAAAACTTATTTAGGAAGAAAGCCGCAGATAAGCAATCATGAAGGATTATTCCTTGATAACAGCGATAAATGGGAGCAAATGTGCCGTGTTTATATTGCTGAAGGTGATGAGCAATTCTTTATAATCGGAAATTTTAAACCCTATTCAGGAACAAATTATGTAGTTACGGATAAAAATATTACCAATAAACGGAATAAAGCATATGCATATTATTATTTTGATGATTTCTCTGTAAGGCCATTAATTGATTGCGACATCTGCCCATGTGTTCAACATGGTCTTGAAAGTGTTATTATAGATTCAAGTTATACAGGTGGAGTTGATCCTTTAAGTGGATTTGCGAATAAAATCATTAATGATGGAACTATAGAAATTAAAATTTTCGGAGGGGTTGAACCATACAATATAGCATGGTCAACCGGCCATACGGGTTCCAAAATAAGTAATTTGCCTGCTGGAAACTATTCATATACTGTTACTGATGTAAATAATTGTATTTCAGAAGGATCAGTTGCATTTATTGAACCTGAAAAGAAAGAAGATCCATTAACTGAAGGGCTTAAAAATATTGAGGAAGGTGAAACAATTGTTTTAGAAAACATATTTTTTGAAACTGGTAAAACAACTCTTCTGGAAAAATCATTTGCTGAACTTGACAAAGTTGTTGAACTAATGAATGAAATAGATATTAAACAAATTGAAATATCCGGCCATACCGATAATGAAGGGTCAGAAGAATATAACCAAAAACTTTCTGAAGGAAGGGCTCAGTCTGTTGTAAATTATTTAATAGAAAAAGGTATTAACGAAGACAGGCTGGTTGCTGTTGGTTATGGTGAAAGTAAAGCTATTGATACAAATTTAAGTGATATTGGACAGTCGCAAAACAGGCGGGTTGAATTTAAAGTGCTTAAGAAGTAGTGAGAGGTGAGAGGTGAGAGGTGAGAAATGAGTAGTGAGAGGTGAGTAGTAAGTAGTAAGTAGTAAGTAGTAAGTAGTGATGAAATATTACTAGTGTTTGAATGGAAATCTTATATTTTAAAATTAATTATTAAAAAAGAAAAACATCATCTAATATACATATAAAGTAGCTTACAGCATTTTAGTTCAGAAACTAACTAGTATCTCATCTCTCATGTCTAATAGTCTAACATCAAAATGTCTAAAATCTTATAAATAATGAAATCTATACGAGTACTAATTTTTACAATGGTCTTATTTCAAGTATCTGATATTTATAGTCAAAACATAAAAAAAGGATATAATCAAATTGTTAAGGGACTACATCTGAAAAACCAGGCTGAACAAGCAGAGCTATTTATAAAATCAATAGAAATTTTCGAAAAAGCTGTTTTAAAAGACAGTACAAATTCATCTGCTCTACTGGGATTAGCTATTATTTTTGCTGTAGATAATTATAGCCATAAAGATTATTTTAAAGCCTGGGATTATTACAAAAAATCAGAAAAATATAAGGAAAATTTAACAGAAGAAGATATAGAATTTTTAACATTATATTTTGCCGCACAGGATATAAGACGGCGAAACAAAAAAATTG
>DAOVJU010000259.1 GCA_030632095.1 Chlorobiota bacterium | reverse complement strand
ATGATAAGATGAGGAGATAATATGGGTTACGTAATAGTTTATAAGAGTAATAAAACAAGGCGAGTAATGAAGAATGGGGAACAAACTCCATATTTTCCATATGCTGCACAAGCGAGGAAGTATATTGATTTTAAATTAAAGCGGTATTTTTTTTCAACATTTTTACCATATAAATATTGGTCAAACTTTTCGCCAGTTTCTGCAAAGGCACAAATTACTTTACTTAAATGGAAGCTACTTACATCTTTAATCAGATTAACTATTTTATAGGAATTACCATCTGTAAAATATGCAACAAAATTTAACCAGTATATGGAATCATCGGTTTCATCTTCTATTTGTTCAGTATAAGTTGAAATCTCTTGAGTGTTAAAAAGCAATTCCGTTTTAGGTTTTATCTTGCTTTCAATATAATCCAATTCAAACTCTGTATTATTCAACACTTGTGGAACAATATTATGAGACAAACCAGCAATCTTAACACTTAACTTTTTATTAATATATTCTGCACTTGCATCTAAGGCTTTAAGTGTATTACTGTCGATTTGGTAGTTTTTTGGAAAGGATTTTTCGTCTAGATTATTTGCAAAATTCTTAATAGTAGTTTGATAGATTTTAGTAATAAAATTTCTTCCTTTAAAATCTTTCTTTGTTATTTGAGTAGAAATATTTCCGGTTGAATAACAAAGTTTTTCTTTTGATTTTTCCGGTTCTTTTAAAAAGCGTTTTTCTATAAAATCCAGATAACCATCAATATTATTAAATCGCTCCGGTTCATAAAACCCATGTGTCTTAGACTTAACACTAACATATATTAAAACGAGTTTCTCATTTCGCCCAAGTTTTATTTCATTAGTTATAAATGTTTTATCAAGAAATTTTGAAATTAACATTTTCTCTTTTCCTGATTGGTCATCTTTTTTGGTCTCTAATTTCTTTATTTCTTTTAAAATTTCTACAAATTCCCTTTTATTAAATTCAGGAAATCCCCTTTCTACCGCACTAACAAATTCTCCGGCCATACTTCGTGATAAAATGCCTATTTTTTTAAATTCAGTACAAATAGCTAATGGATTTCCACGCCTTCCCCATAGTTCACTATCAATATTCATTAATTCTGAAGGAGATTCTTTGTTATTATAAACTACAAGATTTTCCTTATTTATCTGTATTGTATTTTGATCTAAATCAAAAACAATGTTTAGAGAATAATTTTTAATCATTTCTCCATTATTATTATATAGATCAACTTTAGGCACAGAAATGATTTCATCTAATTTTCCTCTTTTTTCTAAAATCTGTTTGCCTATTTTAATTAATGTATTTTGCATTTCTTATATCTTTTTAATTGTATTTTTTTGTTATTTCAAGATTCAAAATAAATCAATATTATCGAATAATTTCCCCACCACATAATTCACAAATATCATCGAAACATACTTTGTTCTGATTTGTGCAAATACAAATTTTAATATTTCTATTTCCATTTAAATTTGTATAATATTCAAGTGGTGAAAATTCTTTATCATAAAATCCATTAACTTTATTAAGTAATGGATAGTTATCAAATTCCTTTTCACCTTGATTTTGTTTAAAAAATTTATTATTTTTGATCATATCAAAAAGATTTTGTTACAGAAATCTTAATTTATTAACGTCAGCTCCCACAAGCTGGCGTTTTTCTTTCAAACCTTGTTGTTAATGGATCTTGCTAGAGTACCATACTCTCATAATTTATAATTTCAATCTTTATTTTGTTAGAAAATATTCATCAGCAAATGTAAAAATAAAAATATTAAAAACCAATCTTTATATTAATTAAGGGAGTAAGGTAATAATTCCTGATTTTCTAGAAGCCTTTAGAAAATAATTTATCGAATCCGGTCAAAAATCCCTACCAGATTTAATTTTATTAAAACTCCTAAATAATACTAATTGATTATCAGTCTATTATATTGTGAATACAATACTAATAAATGTAAAGAAAAGTTAGGCTAATTTTTAATAAAATTCAATTTATATTCCGGTCATAATTCATAGAATATATGATTTCATTCTGTATACAAATTTTGTATGTCCGATTTTAAATCGGACTTACTAAGTTTCAATCCTTATTTTGGTAGAATTGTAATTTGAAGTAAATTAATCAAAGCGAGTAATAATGCAGTCTAAAATTTTTACACTCCTGCATGTGCCACACTTCATGCTTCACAAACCATTACATCCTAATTTCCATTTCTTCTATTAAATATCCGGCATCAGCAAATTTGTCGATAATAAATAAAACATAACGAATATCAACATTAATAATACGCTGATAATCTTCTTCATAAATAATATCACCACTCATTCCTTCCCAATTTTTATCAAATGTAATTCCAACAAGCTCACCATTGCCATTTAATACAGGGCTCCCGGAAGATCCACCGGTAACATCATTATCGGTTAAGAAACAAACAGGCATGCTTCCATTTTCTCCATATTTCCCAAAATCCTTATCCTGAAAAAGCTGGAGCAGCTTTTCAGGAACAGCATATTCTATATTCATTGGATTTTCTTTTTCAATTACACCAATTAACTTAGTTTGCGATTTACTTATTAAACCATCAGAAGGTTGATAACCACTAACTTTTCCAAAAGATAGCCTCATTGTTGAATTTGCATCAGGGTAATACAAATTATCAGGATTCATTTTCATAATACCATCCATGTATAGTTGATTTGCCTTTTTCAATTTATTATAGTCTTCCTTTAATTCTTCCTGGTATTGATCATATTTCTTTTTAAATTCCAGAAGTATTTTAAAAGCATCATCATTTTCTAAAATTTCAGGATCAGGATGGTCAATAAACGGCCATAAACGTTCCCTGTCTGTAAATAAGGTTTCCCTGTATACATCATTAGCAAACCAATCAAATTTATCATTGTACTCTGTTTTATACATAGTCAATAATTCAGGGCATTGATCAAGCGGTACGTTTTTTTCCATCAATTGAAAAACACCGATAAACATTTTTTTATCTAAATCAAAATCTACATTCTGAACGTAGGCACGAACTTTCACTTTAAGTTCTTCCGGAATTTTGTATTCTTTTACTTGATCTTTATTGTTAAATGTTTTTAAAGTTTTGTAAACCGGATAAAACTCATGAACTATTTTCATTAAATCTGTCCCGTTAAGAACAACTTCCTTATAATAGGTGTTAAAAATGTTGTATTTGCGAATGTTTTCATATGTATCAGAAATATCACAAAGTACATCTTCATATATTTTATTCTTTAGATTATCTTTTTTCAACCAGTTTTCAAACAAATTTTCATCAGCTTTCTTTTTATGATAAACAGAAAAACGCACAAGTTGCCTTTGAAGCCCTTCATAATATTTTTGTATATTACTTTCACCTGCAAATTTTACAGCATATTTTATGCTTAATTCCTGGTTGTTAAACATTGCATTACCAAGTATGTTCAATTTTTCATCTTTCACCTTAATTATTGCCTTATTTGTTTCTTCAAAAGCTATTTTTACACCTGCCGATGAGATATAACGTTGTGTTTCACGCGGGTATCCCAATATCATGGTAAATTCGTTTTCGTTTATTCCTTTAATAGATACCGGTATATGATATTTTGGTTTATACGGAATATTATTTTCTGCATAATCTGCTGGTTTTCCATCAGGAGCGGTATAAATTCTAAACAAAGCAAAGTCGGCTGTGTGCCGTGGCCATGTCCAGTTATCGCTTTCTCCTCCGAATTTACCAATTGATACTGGTGGTGCACCTACTAATCTAACATCATTAAACATTTCATAAACAAACAAATAATATGCATTGTTATTGAAAAAAGGTTTTACTGCTGCTTTATAATGCGTGTTTTTTATTGCTTTCTCAACAATTGAACTAGAGAGTTCACTAATAATAACATCTTTTTCTCTTGCTGTTAATTCACTTTTTAGCTTAGGCAGGATTTTACCTGTAACATCTTCAATACTAATCAAAATTGATGCAGATAGGCCAGGATTAACTAATTCTTCAGATTTACTCTTTGCCCAAAAACCATTTGTTATTAAATCATTTTCAACACTACTGAATTTTTGAATATAGTCCAGGGCAAAGTTATGTGACGCTAAAATTAATCCGTCTTTCGATATTAAAGACCCGGAAGAGCGATTATCGAGCAGTACAATTGCATCTTTTAAACTCGCATTATTTATACTGTATATTTCTTCCGGACTTAGCTTAAGCCCCATATTCTGTATCTCCTCAAAATTCATTTTGTCTAACAATAAAGGTATCCACATTCCTTCATCAGCTAAATTTATTTTACAGGTAAGTACTAAGAGAACTGTGATTAAAATTTTTGTAATTGTTTTCATGGCGATAGTTTTTTTATGACAGGTTAATAATGCTTATTAAAATTAAGAAATTATAACATCGAAATCAAGTATTTTTCTTAAAGCATGCCTGTTATTTCTAAAATATACATATTATGAAGTAAATAGAACGTTCTTTTCTAATATTGAGTACAGTATAAAAAGCACGAAACTTCTTGAAAAGCTGAAAATCAGTTTTGCCCCATCCCAAGCGGGAGCCTGATTTTCAGCTACTTCTCCCGTTTGGGTTCCGAAAACTTTCGGAAGGGGCTAAAAGTAGCTGAAAATCAAATTCAAACCTTTTTATACTGTATTCAATATTGCATAAATTGCAAATAAATACTTATAAAAAACTGTATCAATAAAGAACAATAATTCTTAACCTGATTAATTCAGGTCTTCTTCTATCGCTGTATAAACTAATTTCCCATGAATATATGTTTGAAGGACTTTTACATTCGGGATATCGTACTCAGATATTGTGAAAATATCTTTATCGAGGATCACAAAATCGGCAAATTTTCCTGTTTCTATACTACCTTTTTCATTTTCTTCAAAAAATGATTTTGCCGCCCAAATGGTCATAGCCTTAAGCGCTTCTTCCCTGGTAAGGGCATTTTCCATTTGAAAACCTTCTTTGGGGTAACCGCAAAGGTCTTTTCTTGTAATAGCAGCATAAAATCCATATAGCGGATTAATATCTTCCACCGGGAAATCACTACCGTTGGGTATCCAGCCGTTTTGTTCCAATAATTGTTTGTATGCATAAGCAGTTTTTATCCTTTCCGGGCCAAGCCTGTCTTTTGCCCAATACATATCGGAAGTTGCATGAGTACTCTGCACAGATGGAATAATGCTATAATTACCAAATTTTTCAAAATCATCAGGATGCACAACTTGTGCATGTTCAATTCGCCATCGTAAGTCATTTTTCCCTTTTAGATGTTTTGCATAAATACTTAATATCAAACGATTGCCTGCATCACCAATTGCATGTGTGTTTACCTGAAATCCTTTATCAATAGCTATCATACAAACTGAATCGTAATACTCTGCCGGTTTCATTTGCAAACCATAATTGCCAGGATCATCAGAATATGGTTCAATTAGAAATGCCCCTCTTGATCCTAAAGCTCCATCAGCATATAGTTTTACAGAACGAACATTTAAAAAATCTGTTTTGTATATTCCTGTATTTACGAAAGATTCGAAGTTTTCAGGTGTTGAACTTAGCATTGCATAAATACACATACTCAGTTTTCCTTGTTTTT
>DAOVJU010000156.1 GCA_030632095.1 Chlorobiota bacterium | reverse complement strand
TCTTTTTCTATTTCGAGCTTTCCAAGCTGACTTCGGGTCCAGATAAGCAAGTTTTCGAGTAAGCGATAAGTATTATTTGCTAAATTGTAAATATTATTAATATAATTTTCTGTTTTTTCTTTGGATAGCAATTTGTAACTGCTTTTTAATAATTCAGCAAATTGAAGGAAATTGCCTATTGGCCCTTTTAAATCGTGAGAAATAATTGAAAAGAACCTGTCTTTTTGAGCATTAAGCAATCTTAATTCTATTTCAGATTTTCGTAAAGCTTCTTCAGCCTCTTTCCTTTCTGTAATATCATGAATAATTGAATAAAGAAATTCCTTCTCTTCAACCTGAACATTACCACTATATACTTCTACATCTTTTATTTTATTATTTGCTAATTTATGTTTAAAGTAGAAATAATTTCTTCTTTCATTCCTGGCATTTTCTATTTCTTTCTTAATTTCTTTTTTTGAAAATGTATTAATCTGATTGATATTCATGCTGGTTATTTGCTCAAAAGTATAACCATAATAATTACAGGCTGCCTGATTTGCATCTACAATTTGTCCTTTTTCAGGATTGATCAATAACATTACCGAGTGATTATCATAAAAAATAGATTTAAATTTGCGCTCACTTGATTTTATGGTTTGTTGAGCATATTTAAGTTCTGTTATATCATTTGCAACAGACAATATTGCTTTTTCACCTTCATAATTAATAATTGTAAATGCAATATTGACCCACTTTATATCATTCGACCTGGTTATTAATTTCATATCATATCGATGTGGCACTTTTTTCCCTTTTAACCTTGCTATTTCCCTTTTTCTAACCATTTCTCTGAACTCAGGATGAACAACATCAATCACACTCATGTTCAAAGCCTCCTCTTTTTTATACCCGGTAAGTTTTTCCCATGCAGGGTTAACATATAAATAATTATCAACTTTCTGGAATGAGATAATCGCAGGAGATGATTCAGAAAGTTTGCGGAATTTTTCCTCACTTTGTTTCAATGCATCCTGATCTTTTATTCTATCAGAAATATCACGAACCACAGCATGAAGTGCCGGTTTATCATCAACCACAAATGGGCTTAAGAGTACCTCTGCAGGAAACTCAGTTCCATCTTTCTTCTTATGCACCCATTCAAAAACACTTAACTTTTCAATATAGGCACGTTTCATAAAACTATTTGCAGCATCACCAGATAATTCACCGTTGGGTTGATGGTCTGGTGAAATATCTCCCGGATGGAGCTTAAGTAATTGACTTTTTGAATAGCCAAACATTTCTAATGCTGCCTTATTGCAATCAAAAAATCCTTTTTGGTTAAGTAATAAAATAGCATCACGCGAAGTTTCGAAAAGGGTTCTAAACTTCTTTTCTGATGATCCAATTCGTTCCTGATAAAACTTACTTAGTGTTATATCTTCTGATATTCCTAAAAGATATTTTGGTTTTCCTTCTTCGTCATACAAGGGTATTTTTTTTGTATGTAAAATTCTCTTGCCATTCTCTAATGTATTGATTTCTTCTTCAGGTATCTCGAGAAGTTCTCCCGTTTTGAAAGCATCTTTGTCTTTTGCAACAATATTGTCAGCTTGCTCTTTTGGGAAAAAATCATAATCGCTTTTCCCGATCATATCATTTCTTGATATTCCAAGCAATTTTTCACCAGCTTTATTAATTCTAATAAATTTTAAATCCAAAGCATCTTTTACAAATATCATGTTTGGAATATTTTCTATGATACTGTCGAGAAATTTCTGATTATCGGTAAGTTCTTTTTGAGCCTTAATCAATTCAGTAATATCAATTACATGTCCCATAACTTGCAGCGGTTCATTCTGTTCACCCCTTAGTAATGCTACGCTTATTAATGTCCAAACAACATGTCCGTCTTTATGTATGTATCGTTTCTTTAAGTGATAATTCTTAATCTCATCATTTAATAGTTGTTCAATATAATTTAAATCAATGTTTAAATCATCAGGATGAGTTACAGACTGAAATTTAATCTTTAGCAATTCATCTTCGCTATATCCAACAATATCGCAAAAAGCTTTATTCAATTTCGTATATCTACCATCAATATCAGTCATAACCATTCCATGTGCAGCAACTTCGAATGCATTTCTGAACTGCATTTCACTAATACTTAATTCTCTTGTTCGTGCTTTTACCCTATCCTCTAATTCAATATTAAGTTTTTTTAAATTTTGTTCAGCGTTTTTTAAATCATGAATATCAGTAATAGTTTCCAACAAATAAGGTTTTCCTTTAATAGCAACTTTTTTAACGGTTTTCATTATATGCCGTTCTTCTCCATCTGACGTGATTAATTTTTTCACCGAATCTTCAATATCCATGTTTAAATCAGTAATTGGGCATTTACCTCTTTCTGAAGGGCAGATAAATAAATGACATTCTTTTCCAAGTACATTTTCCTTATTATTCTTTAATAGTTTAAGGGCAAATTTGTTTGCATAAATAATAGTATGAGTTTCAGGATTGATAAGTATTACTCCTGTACTAATTGAATTATGTAATAATTCAAGGTATTTTTCATTTTCAATAAGATCGTTTTCAAATTCTATTTGTTTTGTTATATCAATAAAGTTGGTAACTAATACGTCCTGGTTATCTATTTTTGTAAGGTATGTATTTACTGAAGCATATATTACATTATCATTTTTTGTTTTAAGCATTAATTGCTTCTTCTTAACAAAACCCTTTTTTTTCACCTCGGTAATAAAATGATTCCTCTCAGATACTTCAGCATAAAGATCTGTAATCTTATGATCTTTGAGTTCATCAATTGATCCGTATTCAAAAATATTCAGAAAAGCCTGGTTGCATTCTAAAAGCTTACCGTTAACCGTGGTTAAACTTGTTCCTAACAATGAATTCCGGAATAAATCTTTATATTGGGTTTCAGTCAATATTTCTTTACTATTATCCAGGTTTTTTGTCTTGAAATCACTCAGTTTTTCAGCTATTTTATCATAGTCTTTCTGATTAATTAGCTGATTTATATTCTCTTGCATTTGAGAAAAATTTGCAACTAACTTTTCCATTTTTAAAAAAATTTATTGTTAAAAATAAAATTATAAAAAAATGCTGTTAAATTTCATTAAATCCTTATAAATCAATATAAATTATCTTCATAAGGAATTTTGTAATACAATAGATGTGGCTGTTGGCAATTGAGAACTGAAACAACTTTACTGGTAACAGATTCCTGTTAAAAGTGTCCTGTGTTAAGTCAAATGTCAGATGTCAAATATTTCATGTCAAATGTATTATTATTTACCTGATTTTGTATTACATATAACATTTGACCTCCCGAAAACTTTCGGGAGATATTATACATTTGACATGACACTATATATAATCTTTCCTAATTAATAAACCTTTTTCCTCTAATTCATTTGTCGCTGCATGTATAAGCTTAATTTTCTGATTAAAAGGAATAAACGCAGATTTAAAACCATTTAAGATAATATATTTTATTTCATCAGGTGAAAAATTAAATTTTTCTATTGCCAGCATATACTCATCAGTAAGTGTAGTTTTTGAAATTAACCGGTTATCTGTATTAATAGTAACACGTATACCTATATCAAAGTAAAACCTTATCGGATGATTTTTAAATGTTTTAACAGCTTTAGTCTGCACATTCGATGTAATGCACATTTCCAACGGAATTCGGTGATCGTTAACATAATTCAGTAAATCGCCATTTTCTCTTAACCGTGTTCCATGTCCAATTCTATTTGCTCTTATCCAGTGTATTGCCTGGTGAATAGATTCGTGTCCATAAGCTTCTCCTGCATGTACCGTTGTATTAATATTGTTATTTATGATGAGATAAAAAGCTTCTTTGTGGTCTTTAGCAGGAAAATTCTCTTCGGCGCCAGCCAGGTCAAAACCCAGGACACCCCTGTTTTTATAAGCAACACATAGTTCAGCCAGCGTTAAGGAAATATCAGGATCATAATGCCTTAAGCTACATATAACCACCCCAATTACAATATTGAAATCAGCTTCGGCCTTAGCCTTACCTCTTAAAACAGCATCTAATACAACAGTAATTGTTAATCCCTTTTCAATGTGTAAAATAGGTGAAAAGCGAATTTCAAGATATCGAATGTTTTCCTCTACACAATCTTCAGCCAGTTCATATGTTGCCCGAAAAAGTGATTCTTCAGTTTGTAATACTGAACAGGTTACATCAAATGCTTTTAAATAATCTTCAAGACTTTTACATTCCAGGCCAACTTCAAGGTATTTTTTCAAATCCTTTGGATTTGATTTTGGCAATTTAACATTTTGTTCTTTTGCTAATTCAGTGATTGTTTCAACACGCATTGAACCATCTAAATGGCAATGTAATTCTGCTTTAGGAAGGCTATGAACGAATTCTCTGGTAAGTTCTATCATGGTTAACAGTAAGTAAGCTTATTAAGTTCCTTAATGAAATAAGCGTAAAGATAAGAAAATCAGTACCATTTCATAGGTTTATTAGTCTAGTTTTGGCCAGTACGACAAATATCACTTTTCATCTGTTTAAAATTTTTAATTTCGTGATTCTTTGTAAGTTCGTTAATTAAAATAAAGCCCTGAAAAAAAATCCAGGGCTTTAACCATCACTAACCAACAAACTACTTCTAAAAATTATTTATCAATAATAATATAGAAGACTTTTGTTATCCATTTAACGAGAAACTGAACAAAATGTTTTAAAATTCTTTAAAATTATTTGATTTATCAATATCAGGTATTTCCTTTGTGTCTAATTCAATCTTCACTAATTTCTTATTAAAGCGTTTATTAATAATAACTTTATCTTTTCCTTCTTTCCAAATACTTACCTTTCGATATTCATAATCTTCCTTATTATCATCAAAAATGTATTTTAAACGTATTGGGACAGGCAAATTACCTTCTTTTATAATCTCAACTGAACATTCATTATCAGAAAAATTCACATTCCCAATACTTATTTCAGGATATCCGGGGTCAAAAAACCATGGTTTCCAATACCAACTTAAATCTTCATTCAAATAGTCGTCAAATGTAAAAAAGAAATCGTAAGGTATCGGATGTTTTCCATTCCATCGTTTAACATATTCATTCATAACTTCATTGAATTTTTCCTTCCCTAACATATCCTTCAAAAATTCATACGCTAAAGCAGGACGGGTATATGATGCAATTCTATAAGTTCCCCAATAGGTTTTTCCACTTAATGCAGATGATAAAATCATTGGTGGAACTTCCTGTTCATTTCCCGAATAATGCGAAAAAGACCTTGCCAGTTGTTCTTTAGGATGGTATCCTTCTGCTTCGCGTTCCTGGAAATCTAAAGGAAGCATAACTGCCCAACCTTCATCCATCCATGCATATTTCTGCTCGTTTGTTCCCATGTAAAATGGTAAATAGGAATGTAATATTTCATGTGATGTAACATGCACTGTCCCTGATCTTTGTTGAGAAGAACCATCGTTTACCATCATTGGGAACTCCATTCCGCCACCACCATTAAAAACTGTTAATTCAGGAAATGGAAATGCTATTCCCGGTAATTCAAAAGAAAAAAATGAAATAGCTTTACGTGATATTTGTGCTACATCATAAAAATCTTCTGAATCTTGATTATACCCCGTTTGTATAAAAACTCTTCTGTTTGTGTTTTTATCAACAACTATGCTTGTTGCATCCCACAAATAGTGATCACTTGTTGCAAATGCAAAATCACAAACATAAGCGGCTTTATATTTCCATGTTTTTTTGTTCTTACCGCTCGTGATTTTCTTACTCAAATCATCTTTCGTTATAATATTTATAATTTCATCACTTTGTTTTGCCGAATTGAATAAATCCAGGTATTTTTTCTGCAATAATTCATCCGGATTTTGAAGTACACCGGTAGCCCATACAATAAAATTGTTTGGAACCGTAATTTCCACATTGAAATCTCCAAAATTATTATAGAATTCCTGCATACCACTAAATCCCATAGCATTCCAACCATCGATATCATCATAAACAGCTATGGCAGGAAACCAGTACGCAACAAAAAAACTTGATTCATCATAACTTCCATACCTTATATTTGACACATGAGGCATTATAAATTCCCATGATACTTTCATATGTAAATTAGATTTTGGTGGTAAGGGCTCCGGTAAGCTTATTGTAAGTATAGAACGGCGTGTATTGAAACCATGCTCTTGTTCAATTTTACTATTTCCTGCATAAACTTCCTTTATAATTACCCCATCATGAACATCTTCGCCCGAAATAGGGAAATCACGTAAATTACCTTTTTTAAAAAAATCCTGGTAGACATGAAATAATATCCGGTGTAAGGTATCAGGGCTGTTATTGTAGTAATTGATATTTTCTGTTGCAATAACTTTTCTGGTTTCAGGTACTAATTCTACATGTATCTCATAATCTGCCCGGTTTTGCCAATAATTCTCACCTGGTTTACCATCAAACGAACGGGTTTTGGCTTTATATGCCCTTTTAATATCTTTTGGAATATATAAATCACTTTTTTGAGCATTAAGCACAATAAAATTAAGTATGAATAAACAAACTAATATAAGTTTCAAGTTAATATTCACCATAAATTGAATTTTTAGTTAGAAATAAAGCAATATTAACTAATTAATTTCGGATTTCACTTTATCTTTTTTAATTTTATTATGGTAAATTATACAATTGGAACAAGATATTAATAGTATCTGAAGTTATTTTATTTGTAGTGTTTGTATTTAGTTTCATCTATTTATTTATTAAAACTAAACTTTGGAGATTTACACATACTAAGGAAAAAAATCTGGATGAAAGAGAAATGCAAGTTTTGCTTAACGCAATCAAGTATTCGTACAGTGGATTTATAATTATTACATTATTGATAGTTTACGCGTTTGCTGTTTTTGCACATAAACCAATTGACGTTCTCATTGCAGTAACACTTCTTTATTTAGCACATACTCTACCTTCAGTAATAATTATATGAAAAAAACAAATGATTTGAAATAATTAATAATATGAATGTCCGTTTATTTACCTAATCACAAGAGCTATATGCTGAACATATATTTCATGAGCGAAGAGAGTAAAATCATTATTTACCGATAAGAATAAATGGCGACCAGTAAAACGGATGAGAATATTTCCCTTCTTCTATCATTTTAAGCTTTGCTTGTCGTAATGCTTGTGAAAATTCTTGTTTTTCCTGTTTTGCCTCCAGTAGATTTTTGTAGAAATCAATCATTAAGTCAGATGTTGATTTATCTGCGACTTTCCAGAGTGAAACTATTATGTTTTTACTGCCTGCATAAAGTAAGGCTCTTGTTAATCCAATAAGACCTTCGCCTTTTTTTATTTTGCCCAATCCTGTTTCACAGGCTGACAGTACTGTTAAATCGGCATTTAATTTCAGATTATAAATTTCGCCTGAATATAAAATACCATCTTCATTTATGGTTGTATCTTGTGCTAATAAAATGCCTGAAAGTTCGGGTTTCCATGTATTTACAAATCCATGAGTTGCAAAGTGAAGAAACCTATAATTTTTTAATTCTCCTGATTTAATAAACTCTTCATTTGCATTTTTTT
>DAOVJU010000165.1 GCA_030632095.1 Chlorobiota bacterium | reverse complement strand
TCTTTCGATTCGCCGGTTTGTCCTGTTTGCCTCAATGAACTGATTACATAATTCCGCAATTCATTTAAAATAACATCAGACTTTAACTCAATCTCTTTATTAACTATTTCGTTTAAGAATGAAATTCCAAGCATGCTCATAAAAGCACCGGGTACACCATGCCCTGTACAATCCGCAGCAACCAGAATAACTTTTTCTTCCTTTTGAGAAATCCAATAATAATCGCCGCTTACAATATCACGTGGCTCATATAAAATAAAATATTCGGGTAATAGATTATTAACTATTTCATCTGGTGGTAGCAAAGCCGTTTGAATTCTTTTCGCATAATGTATACTGTCGGTAATTGACTGCTTTTGCCTTGATATCTGATCATGCTGATACTCAATTTCTTTCTTTTGTTTTTGGAGCAATTCATTATCCCTTTTCTTTCGCCTGTAATTTCTGTAAACAATAAAAACTAGTAAAAACAATAATAATATTCCAAAACTTAAAGAAACCAGTATTATATTCCGCCTTTTAATTTCAGCCTGATGTGCAAGTTCTTTCTGATGCTGGATATATTCCTGCTCTTTTTGCTTTTTATCAAATTCATATTGCATTTCGAGCTGTGTAAACTTTCGAATGTTCTCCTCACTATTCAATTTATCATTATTTAACTTGTAATGAATGAAATAATTATAAGCTTCTTTAAACTTGCCAATAGCCCTGAATGCATCACTCAAGGCGTAAGATATTTTTACAATATCACGTAATGACCCTATTTCTTGTGCTATTTTCAGTGACTCTTTTAAATTTTCAATACTTTTCGTATAATTTCCACTCATACTATAGAAATAACCAATATTATAAAGTGTAGAAGCAATACCTTGTTTCGCACCAATTTTATTATAAATTTCAAGGCTTTCCTTATAGTTTATTAAAGCTTTTTCAAAATCTCCCTGTTCTTCGAATGCAATTGCAATATTTGAATAACAACAAGCAATGCTTTGCTTATCGTCATTTTTTTCATGAACAGCAAGACTCTTAAAATTGTATTCCAGTGCATTATCATAATCTCCCTGCGATAAATAAACAGTGCCAATGTTCATATAGGTTTTGGCCATTCCCTGTTCATTATTTCTTATTTTGTCAATTTCAATACTTTTGAAAAAATAATTCAATGCTTGTTCATAATTACCTTGCTCGTAAAAAATATTCCCAATATTGCTATAGGTATTTGATATTCCGATGGTGTCGTTTATTTCAACTTTAATATTCAAACTTTTTAAAAAATAATCAAGTGCGTTTGGGTAATTTCCCTGGTATATATAAATTGAACCAATTTTATTGTAAGTATCTGCTATACCCTTTTCATTTTCATTTTTTTCATGTAAATCAAGCGAATTAAATAATTCAAATAAAGCTTCCCTGTAGTTGCCTTTCGTGTAATGCAATTCACCTTTCATATATGAAATACGTGCCAATTCAAAATTATTTTCTATGTTAACTGCAATTCCCTCAGCTTTTAATAATAACTCCATAGCAATATCAGGATTTGTATTTTGAATTTCAGAAGCATTGGATAAAAGAAATTCAATCTTTAATGAATCCTGATCCATCTTTTCAATAACTTTAAATAAACTGTCTGACTCATTAGCTCCTGTTTTAAAGTATCCCATGAAGACTATTAAAAATACTAACCGATATACAAGAAATTTGTTCAGTTGTAATGAAGTACTCATGACTTAGAAATTAGATAAAATGAATATTAAATCTATTTATAACTATTTAATCAAAATTACTGAGTTTTGATACTCTTCAATGATCCGTACTTTTCATAAAATCTTATTTCAATGCCATTATCTTGAAGAATATCAATTGGTAAAACCATTAACTGTCCATATTGTGCCATCAGGGTTTCTTGGGAAAAAACAATTTCCATATCAACAATTATATCAATCTTAACTAATGAAGGTTCACGGTAATGAAATCCCTCTTTTTCCTTAAATTTATTCTTTTGAATAGTGAAAAATTCATCAAGTTCATAACTTTTTGTAATTGGTGCAACATTGATCAGAACAGGATTTTCAGCAATTTCGGGATTTTGAATATTAGGCCTGGATTTTTCATTTTTTTCAACTAATCCTTTTTCTCTTGAAAATTTAAACAAAATGTCATGATTCAAATCTATTTCCGGTTGAGGATCATAATAAAACTCATAATTAAGTGTTTTTACAAAAGTTTTTCCAATAAAAAGGCTTACATATTCCTTTTCTAACTTATCAAGTTCTGCAACCATATTGTGTACAGCCATACCATCGGGATGTGTATCATACATTCCGGCAATAATTTTAAATCTTCGTTTTCTAAGTTTTAGAATAAACGCTGCTGCTTCCTCCGCTTTTTCTTCCAGTGACTTTTCAACTATTCGTTTTTTGGTAACAGGGACCCGTATTACAGATGTGTCAGTTTTGACCGTGCTATATGTCCTTTCAGTCTTTTCAACAATGTTAGGTTTAATGGATAAATCAGTGAAAGGAATATATTCATTTTCATCTTTTGGATCATAGGATTTCTTACTTTTTACTTGTTGATCTAAATCTTCGCTTATACAGTTTATTGACTTCAAAACTCCTGCAGTGCTTAAATCCAAGAAATTTATATGTTTGCCAAAATTTTCATTTTCTATTACATATATCTGGTTTGTATCAGGAATAGCAGTGGTTTCAATTTCGATATTACCTATCTCGTATTCAATAAATTCTTCCACCTCAACACCTTCAATGCCTAAAAGCTTTTCTGCAAATTCAGCATAAGGCCCGGGAACAAATGATTTTTTATCAACCTCAATCTTCACATTAATAATATTTCTTGGTAAATAATAAATCAAAGGATTTTTGTAATTGATATATGATTGAGTGTTGCTCAAATTAATTGTATTATAGGAAGTAATTATTTCAGGGGTTGAACATCCTGAAAAAATTAAAACCAGTAATATTAAATGCTTTCTTTTAAACATAATTTATTGATAAACAGTTTATTCATTTATTCTTTTAAACGCATCCGAAATGCTTTCTATTATATCATTAGCAATGAGCGATTCTTCAGATTGCATATTTAATGCCAGGTCTCCGGCTAGTCCATGTAAATAAGCTCCAAGAATAGCAGCTTTTTCAGGTTTATATCCTTGTGCTAAAAGTGAAAGAATCATACCGGTTAATACATCTCCACTTCCTGCTGTAGCCATTCCGGGATTTCCTGTAGAATTAAAATAGCACTTACCATCAGGGCAAACTGTTGTTGTAAAAGCCCCTTTTAAGATAATAATAACATTATGCCTTTTTGCCATTTCAATTTGTAACTCCATTCGCTGGAAATTATTATCAGATTTCCCGAATAATCTTTCAAACTCTTTAGGATGTGGTGTTAGTATGCTCCTGGCAGGAACCTTTTTAAGCATTTCCTTATTATTAGCTAAAATATTTAAAGCATCAGCATCAAAAACCATAGGATTATGATAAATATTCAATAATTCAGTTAATGCCTTAATGCTTGCTGCTTTTTGATCAATTCCTGGTCCGATACCAATAGCATTGTATTCATTATCTAATTCAACTTTTGAGAAAACTTCCTCATGAGTATCTAAACTGATCATAGTTTCAGGTGATGCTGTTTGCATAATCTGATATCCGACTTTTGGAATATGTGCCGTTAGCAATCCAAGTCCAGTTCGTAAACATGCCCGAGCAGCTAATATGGCTGCTCCCATTTTTCCATAACTGCCTGAGATCAATAAAGCATGGCCATAATTTCCCTTATGTGAAAATTTTGTTCTTTTTTTAATAACAGACTTAATTTCAATATTATCAACAAGCAAATAATCACTTTCAATATTTTTTAGAAACACAGGGTGTAAACCTATTGGTATTACTGTCCATTCACCGATGTATTGTTCATTTTCGGCAAATAGAAACGACAGTTTGGGAAGCTGAATTGTTAAAGTATAGTTTGCCTTGATTATTCTTTGCTCAACATTATTCCTGAAATTTTCCTCTCCAAATAATCCGGATGGGATATCAACAGCAATAACCTCGTTATTACAAGCATTAATAAAATCAACAATTTCCAGGGGCAATCCCTTTAAGGGCCTTGTTAATCCGGAACCAAAAATAGCATCAATTACAACTGTTTCTCCATTTAATTCAGGGAATTGTTCAATATTTGAAATTTCAACTATACTGCAAATGTTTTGTTTTTCAAGCCTGTCTTTATTTATCAGATAATCCTCAGAAAAAATTTTGGTAAAATTGACCAGATAAACTTCAACATGGTAATTTTGGCCGGAAAGCAGGCGGGCAACTACCAGTCCGTCTCCTCCATTATTTCCGGGGCCAACAAAAATTCCAAATTTTGTTCTTTTATCGTATTTGTTGATGATCCAATCAGTAAGGCCATTAGCAGCCCTTTCCATTAAATCTGTTGATACAATAGGTTCATTCTCTATTGTATAAGCATCAGCTTCACGTATTTGATCTGATCTTAATATTTTCATTTTTCAGATATTTTACCTCAAAAGTATAAAATGATTTTTATATTTGCCATTCATAAAAAAGTATTAACTAAAATTCAATATTATGTTTAAAGGACATCCTAAAGGACTTTATGTAGCGTTTTTTGCAAACATGGGTGAACGCTTTGGCTTTTATACCATGATGTCATGTCTGGTTTTTTTCCTACAGTCAAGTTATGGTTTAGAGGCAACCAGAACAGGAAACATTTATAGTAATTTCTACTTTGCTATTTATGGATTAGCTCTGGTTGGAGGTATTATAGCGGACAAAACACAAAATTATAAGGGTGTGATTTTTCTTGGCATCATAACCATGCTTGCAGGTTATGTAATTATGGCAACTCCAAATCTTAGTTTAACAATAACTATGGTTGGATTATATGTTATTGCATTGGGTAATGGTTTATTCAAAGGTAACTTACAGGCATTAGTCGGACAATTATATGATGATCCAAAGTATGAGAAACTAAGAGATTCTGCCTTTAGTGTTTTCTATATGGGTATTAATGTAGGTGCATTAGCAGCTCCATTTGCAGCAAATGGAATTCGTAACTGGTATTTAAGAAGTAAAGGTTATGTTTATGATGCAGACCTGCCTTCATTATGTCACAGATTTATTGATGGTTCGCTAACAGATAATACAACATTACAAGAATTAGCGAATAATGTTACAGGAACACAAGTAGCTGACTTATCTACATTTACAAGCAATTATCTTGATGTTTTTTCAACTGGTTATAATTATGCTTTTGGAATTGCCGGTATTTCAATGATTATCAGTTTAGTGGTTTATGCATTTTTTAAGTCACAATTGCCTGACAGGAAAAAGCAAGCTGCTGAAGATAAAGCAAGTATTGAAATGCCAAAAGCAGAAGTTAAAAAACGGCTTATTGCACTTGGTTTGGTATTTTTAGTAGTTATTTTCTTCTGGATGTCTTTCCATCAAAACGGCTTAACATTATCATTTTTTGCCCGCGATTATACCGATAAAACAGTTGAACCATTTACGAACTTATTTTTTGACTTTAAATCCATTCTGGCAATATTTTCATTAATTGTAGGATCAATTCTGTTATTTGGTAAAGATTCTAAAAAACTTGTTAAAGGAATAGGTGGAATATTGATATTAACAGGCGGATGTTTTATCTACTATTTTTATACCGGATATCCGGGAGTAAACCCAATACAACCGGAAATATTCCAGGCATTTAATCCTATATTTATTGTATTCCTGACACCAGTTGTTTTGGCCTTATTTGCTTTTTTGCGAAAAAGAAATATAGAACCTTCCACTCCAAGAAAAATTGGAATTGGAATGATCCTGGCCTCACTTGGATTTGTCGTTATGATTGTTGGATCAATGAGTTTGATGTCTCCTTCAATACTTGGAGGTGAACCAGCTCCTGATAGAGTGTCGCCATATTGGTTAATTAATACTTACCTGATTTTAACCATTTCGGAATTATTCTTAAGCCCGATGGGAATTTCATTTGTATCTAAAGTGTCTCCACCAAAATTACAGGGGTTAATGCAGGGTGGATGGTTGCTTGCAACTGCGTTAGGCAATAAATTATTATTTGTTGGAAGTTTAATGTGGGATAAAATAGAATTATGGCAATTATGGTTGATCTTTGTAGTATGCTGCTTAGCTTCAGCAGCCTTTATTTTCTCAATAATGAAAAGACTTGAAAGTTCAACAAAAGGAGCTTAAAATCTAATATACTACTTTCTCTATTAACCAAAAAAAATAAAGCCGTTCTGAAAAGGACGGCTTTTTTAACATCAATTTAAAACGATTTGTACTATTTTTAGCATTTAATTCAAAGAATTGTTTAACTAAATCAATAAAATAAAATGAAAAAAACCTGGATAACAATTGGAGTAATTTTAGTAATTATTTTACTAAGCTATTCTTACATAAAAGGTGTTTATAATAAAATGGTATTAATGGATGAAGGTGTAGCTGCCAGTTGGGCGCAAGTTGAAAATGTTTATCAACGCAGGGCTGATTTAATACCAAATATAGTTGCTACAGTTAAAGGTTATGCTGAACATGAGCAAGAAACATTGACCGGTGTAATTGAAGCCAGAGCAAAAGCAACAAGTGTAAACATAAATCCTGATAATTTAAATGCTGCTACTATTCAACAATTTCAGCAAGCTCAGGCCGGATTATCTTCCGCATTATCAAAATTAATGGTAGTTGTGGAAAGATATCCTGATTTAAAAGCAAATCAGAGCTTTTTGGAATTACAAGCTCAACTGGAAGGAACAGAAAACAGGATTGCTGTTGAACGAAAAAAGTTCAATGAGTCCGCAAGAGTATATAATACATATATTCGTTTGTTTCCAAAAAGCGTATTTGCAGGTATGTTTGGATTTGAGAAAAAAGCTTATTTTGAAGCGCAGAAAGGAGCAGAAGAAGCACCTAAAGTAGAATTTTAATTTGAAAATTAATTAAGTATACAATTTTCAAATTAACTCATTATCAAATTTTCAAATTAATATGAAAGCAAAAGACTTTTTTACCAAAGAACAAAAAGAAGAAATTACACAAGCTATTAAAGAAGCCGAATTAAATACATCAGGTGAAATACGGGTTCATATTGAAAATTCATTCAAGGGAATAGTAATGGACCGGGCGGCTGATATTTTTAAAAAGCTGCAAATGCACAAAACAAAACTCAGGAACGGTGTATTATTCTACCTTGCTATTAAAAACAAGGAATTTGCCATACTTGGTGATGGTGGAATTAATGCAAAAGTGCCAGAAGATTTCTGGAATAATATCAAAGATCAG
>DAOVJU010000073.1 GCA_030632095.1 Chlorobiota bacterium | reverse complement strand
TATTATTTATCTTGTCTTTAATAACAAAATGCAATGGTAAAATAAAATCTTCTGTACAAATATTAATTTTGTAATTAATGCCTTTTATAGCTTCAATTTCTATTTCAATAGCCTTTTCATTTGACAATAAGAAACTGCCGGTATGTTCATCATACTGATATGATTTTCCATCATATTCTTCGCATGTTTTATAATACTGAAAGCAATCCTGTGAATAAGCAAATTGCATTAATAGAATAAATAGTATAATAAAAGAAACCGCAATATTTCGCATTCGAGTAAGTAAAATTAAAATCCTTTCATTGGGGTAATCATATGCTCAATTAATACACCTACGCAGCCTATTTCTACATCTTTTCTAAACAGTCCTTTTTCCTGGCTTAAAGGTTCTAATCCTACACTATGGCCTGGTACATGAATTACAATAATTAATTCCCTGGTTTTTGTTACTGTAAATTCAAATTCCTGTGCATAGCCATCATTGGCACTATTGTAGAGTAATGTTTGATCTCTTCTGTCAATTAATTTGAATTCTATTGGCCCACCAAGAATATCATCATGAGTAATTGAAATTCTGTAATCGCGGCCATTATATATATCAAGGTACATTTTTGAAGTTTCACCTTTTACAAATAGTGCGCTTCTTGATGCTTCGTCATGCAACATGTAGTATTTGTTTTCTGAAAAATTACCATTCAGTTTGTGGTATTGCCCGCATCTCTGACTTAAAGATAATAACGGAGTTATTGACAATAAAATATATAGTATGATTTTAAATCGGTTATTGTACATGGTGTCCTCAGAATATTAGAACTTAAATTATATGGCTAATATAAAAATAATGTAATTATCTTTCCTTATATTAATCTAAAAAGATGATTTTCAAGTTTTGTAACGTTGGTTTTATGTAATTATTCTGTTCATCCTTTAATAAAATATCTTGTAAGTTTATGTATTTATAATTTATTTCGCCTGATACAAGATTTTTTTTTAATGCTTCGGTAATAAGATTTGATCTTATGCTTATATACAATGAATTGCCTAATGTAAATGATGAAACATTAAAGGATGCTACCACAAGATCATCATGATTCACATAGATCATCTCAGCATTTAAAAAATCTTCCCGGCTGAAATAAGTTGAATATTCACATAATGTTTTACCTGCAATAACAAGTAAAGTATCTGTTTTACAATCAATTGCAAATTCTTGCTTTTTATCCTGACTGAATAAATAAAGATTTGTAATAGTTAGTATAAAAACTACTGATATATTTATAAATTTTATCATCATATTACTAAAATATAAAATAATAACCATTTTGTAAAAAAACATATTAAAAAAAAAGCCGCTCAAATTAATCCTGCTTTACTATTTTCTAAATTATTTATTGGTTTTAAATAATATGAGTCTTCTAAGAATTAACTCAATTTTGCTTTTAATGTCAGGTTTTCGTGCTTGTTATATTTTATCAATCCTAAAAATATTTAAGAAATCATCGTCAATTTTCATTTCTACAATATTATTGTGGTTTAGAATATCAAAATACTGTTTTACTTTATAACCTGATTTTTTCTGATTAAAGCAATCTAATAATTACCGGATATGCAACAGTTGTTGCAGACTGAATTACAACATCAACTTTTGTAGAAGATTTTTCGTCTTGGTAGCCTTCGCTTACTCTTTTGTGGAAATATATCCAAAATTCGCCTGGCGCCTTATGTTCGGACAGGTATTCATATCCCATTTCCGAAAGCATGTTAATTATCGGATAGGGTTCAAAACGCTGGATAAGGATAAATCCGTTGTCTTCTTCTATTTCATAAACTTTTTTATGCATTCGGGCATGCTTTTCAGTAACTTGTCTTCAATTCCAAGATATTTGTTTATTGTGTGTAATATTTCACATACTGATAAACCGGCAATTTTTGCAGCATCGTTAAAATTGGCAAAACGAGCAAGTGTATTATACAATGCCGGATTTTGCATAGGTTTAAATTTGCCCTTTATGTCAAATAAATCAGGCTCTTTCCATTTTATTTTAATCTCATTTCTACTAGGTTCTTTATAATCATACCAACTATCACATGGGTAATAATAAATATTACAGAAAGGCTTATTATATAATCTAGCTGAAAATCCTGTTAACAATTTGTCGGTAGAACCATAACTTTCAAATACCTCAATCTTGATTGAATCCAACTTTTGAAAAATTTTTATACAGACATAATCTTCAATTATAGAATCTGAACTAGTTGTCCAATTTGAATAAATCCTT
Source organism: Chlorobiota bacterium (assembly GCA_030632095.1). Lineage (GTDB taxonomy): Bacteria > Bacteroidota > Bacteroidia > Bacteroidales > B39-G9 > JAADFW01. Next base: position 8,032 of record DAOVJU010000073.1, on the reverse strand, counting down.
TCTCCATTTGAAATTATATCAATCCGTTTTGGGAAACCCCAATAATGAAAAAATGCAATCGAGGTTGTGTCATTTATCAAGTCGTTATCTAATTGCTCAATAATAGGTTTATCACAAATTATGGAATCATAATCCATAATTATCATTTTTCCTTTAATTTCAAAACTTCCTTTTCCAAAACTTCCATGTGTATCATCATGATAGTAATACTTGAATGTTGAAGTCAATGTGTCAAATCTATAATAGCTTGTCATTGGCCCCCAATAAACTTCTTTCCATAATCCATGAATACCCTGGGCTTTTAATCCAGTTAAAAATCCAAAAATCAAAATCAGGAATATATAATATTTCAGTCTCATCTTAAAATGCGGCACAACGATACGGGTATGTTGCGTTGCCGGTTATTTGTGCATTAAGTTGTTTATTTTTAAATATTTAACATTAATATTTATGCAAAATTAGAACATATTAGGCCAAATTCAAATTATCCTAATAAAAACATCCGGATAGCATATCCAGATGAGCGGGGACAATTTTAAACTATATTCATTTTGTGAGACTATAATTTATATGAAAATTCTTCCATCATTTGCTTCTCCTGTTCTGCAATTTCTATCATTAAGCATGAAGCATCATTAATGCTATCCTCTGTTGCTTTATTGAAAAGATCAGATACTTTGTTCCATTTTTTTGCAATATCCATACATTGTTTGTACGAATTATAAAGCAAATCTGAGTCTAATAATTCGGCACTTTCTTTGAGAAAATCGCGATAAAGATTTCTAAATAATGCTCCACCGGTACCGGCTTTTTCCATGAATATTGCTATTCTCTTAAACTCGCTTGCTGCGCTTTTTGAAGTTTTGTACCATTTTTTAAGCTCTTTACCGGCTTTTGCAATTCCCCTGTAGCTAAAATTACTGATTGCAGGATTTAAATACTCTTCTGCATTTCTTTTTATTGCTTTTGCAATAATTGCCGGAAGCATGGTTGTATCTAACATGCCAGAAATTGTATAAGACAGGTTTTTTGAAGACATTGGCCCTTTTTCATTTCGGGCTTTTGCTAAATTCTCAAGCCTGGTTTTTACATCTTTCCCTTGTTGGACAGTATCAACCAGGTATGCATATTCTTCATCATAACCATACATGGCAACATAATGTGCAGCAAAGTGAAATTTATTTGTGAAATATTCCAGATGATAGCAATCCAGTTTTAATCCAACAGGAATTCCCTTATCAATAAAGCTTATTACATTAGCCCGGGCTTTCTTCAACGATGAAGTTTCATAAACGTTGAGGTTCAAATTGCAATTCTTACATATATTTTCTGTGATTTGTTCAGGTTTAATTCTACCTCCAAGAAAAGGCATTCCCATGTTTTTAGCATTCCAGTATATAAAATTCAATCCTTCACCAATACCAAAAAGCAATGGTTCTGATAGTTCAATTCCAATATTGTTAAGTAGTGTGCCGGTTGCTGTTGTTTCGCAATGTTGACCTTCAAATGATATTAAATTTTGGATTATCATAATTTCAGTATTTTATTATTATTATTCAAAATTATAACTATCTATACAAATTTCCTAGTCCAATCTTGCCAATTATAAGGAAAACAGACCCAAACATTTATGCCTGGACCTGTAATCAAAAATAATTAAAATGTATAAAGGAAGGGGGTTTGCGTATTCTTATTCTCTACCTTTTATACATTGTTTTAAAAGTTGATTAATGATTTCAGAATTACTGTTTTGCAAAACGTTTTTGTTTTAAGAGATATTTTTAAAATAAAAAAGTTGGAATTTAACTTAATAAATTTTGATTTATTAATTTAGTAATTAATTATAAAAGTATATATCAATTTATTTGGCTTTCAAAGCAAATTATAGTTGAGTCCGGTATAAAAAGGTTTGAATTTGATTTTCAGCATTCCAAAATGTTTCGTGCTTTTTAAGTTGGATTCATAGTTGCTAAACAAAAATAAACCAATCATGAGAAGAATTGTTTTTCTTATTTTGATCCTGTGTTTTATCATGGTTCAAAATCATTCTGCAAAAAATATAACACGAGATCAGGCAAGAACAGTTGCAGTAAGCTATTTTTACAAAATAACATTTAAGAAGAAAGCTATAAACTCAAATAATTTGAAGATTGCTGAATCATATACTTTTAGTGAAAATGGTCTGGATTATTATCATGTTTTTAATTTTGAATCAGGCGGTTTTATTATTATTGCTGCAGAAGACAGGGTAGTGCCGGTTCTGGCATATTCATATAAAAATACATGTCCCGATGAAAACGTATCTCCTGAATTTGAGTGGTGGATGAAATCTTATGTTGAGCAAATAAAACTTGTTAGAGATAACAATATTGAAGTTCAGGATGAAGTATCAAATAAGTGGAAAAGGTTGCTAAGTAATGATAAATCAGAAATAAAAACAAAGGAATTTAGAGGTATTGAACCAATGCTGGTTACACAATGGGATCAGGGTGGTTTTTATAATGAAATGTGCCCTGCAGATAACGAAGGTCAGGCCTTAACGGGTTGTGTTGCAACCGCATTGGGACAATTATTATGTTACTTCAGGCACCCCGAACAAGGTGAGGGAGCATATAGTTATATTGATGAAAACTACGGTGAACAATCTGTTAATTTTAGTGAGCAAACCTATAATTATGATATAATGCCTGTTAAACTTAGAAGTGAAAATCCTGAAGTTGCAAAGCTTTTGTATCATTTAGGAGTTTCAGTTGATATGCATTATGGACCTGATGGTTCAGGTATGACAAATCATAAAGGAGCTTACACCTTAAAAACTTATTTTGATTATAAGGAAGAGTCGCGTTATTATTTTAGAGACAGTGTTGAGATGGATTGGATTGATACTTTAATCAATCATCTTGACAGGGGAATTCCATTGTATTATGCCGGATGGTCTGATACACTGTTTATTTCAGGGCATGCTTTTATTTGCGATGGATACCAGGATTCTACATATTTTCATTTTAACTGGGGATGGGGAGGTAGCTTTGACGGATATTTCAACCTTGAATACTTAACTCCCGGGGGTAGTAATTTTAATCTCTTGCACGAAATGATTGCCAATGCTATTCCTGAGAATAATTATCCGCATTATTTTTCGGGCAGAAAAGAAATAGCGAACAGGGAAGGTTTAATTGATGATGGAAGCGGACCAATTAATAATTATCAGGGAAATAATTACTGCGAATGGTATTTTGATATAAATGATTCATTATCAGGTATTCAGATTGAGTTTTTAAGATTTGAAACACTTGAGGAAGATGTTGTCACAATCTATAACGGACCAACAACCCATGATCCCATCCTTGGTGTTTTCTCAGATTCTGAAATTCCTGGTTTTATTACGGGAACAAGAAGTTCTATGCTTGTTACATTTGAATCAAAATCAGATAGTTCAGCAAGTGGATTTCTTTTTGCTTATAAATGCATTGATCCGGTTTATTGTACTACCGGAAACATGCTTACTGAGTTGACAGGAACAATTGATGATGGAAGTGAAGATTATGATTATTTAAATAATTCGGACTGCTCATGGACAATAGAAACTGACGAGGTAAGTAAGATCGGTATTACATTTAATACTTTAAATACTGAACCCGACAACGATTATGTTAGATTTTATGATTCATATAATAGTGAAGCTATTGCTACATATTCAGGTATTGAAATTCCCGAACCTTTTGAAGTTGAAACAAAAACTTTAAAGGTATTCTTCAGGACTAATGAATCGGTAAGAAGTGAGGGATTTGAACTAAGTTATAGCATAAGCTCAAACCTGAATGAGTTAAATTTGGAGAATAAATTTTTGGTTTATCCTAATCCTGCTGGTAATCACGTATTTATTAATTCAGAAAAACTTAAAAACAAGGATTGCATTATTAAGCTATATTCAATTGATGGTAAATTACTATTGCAAAAATTTATTGAGAATAACCAAAAAAGCAGTGTTGAAATAAATGTAAGTAATTATAAAAAAGGATTTTATGTATTAGAAATAGAAATGGATGGCCTCACTTTATATGAAAAGATAGTTATTAAAAGAAAATAATTTGATTCGATTTGATTAACTTATTTAAGCCGCTTCAATTTAGATTCTATTTGTTTATTATCAATCAGGTTATTTAAATAGTTTATTAACTGTTCATTTTTCAATGAATCCAATAATTTATCTTCATCAAAATAAAACTCTTTTAAAGGATCAGTATCAATTATCATTTTCATTATTTCATCAGGAGTAGGTGATTTCTGTAATGCTGCAAAATCTTTGTATGTTATTGAAAGAAATGCTACGTTTAGCCAAATTCCTTTATTATCAAGTAAGTAATTATCTTTTAGTTCAACAGGGTATCTTAATAAAGAGTCATTTAATTTTAAACCGGAAGGGGCAGGGTAAGAAACTAAAGTTGATTTATCTTCAGAAAGGCTAACAGGCACATTATTAAAATAGTCAGCTTTTGTTTTATATATAATAATTCCCGGTTTTGTTACATATGACTGTTCAATTGTACTGGTAACCACTGATTTTTTGGTTTTACAGGATAATAGCAACAATAGTACTGCCAGAATAGTATATCTCACCTTTTTCTAATTTCAAACAATTATTGCAGACAAGATACTAAGAAAATTTTTAGTATAAGGTGTTTTAATCTATGATTTCAGCTAATGAATGTCTGTCAGTTGACAGATTGCTAAATTGTTATATTCAAAAAGGAAAACATCATCTAATATACATATAAAGTAGCTCACAGCATTTTCGTTCAGAAACTACTTAATCTTATTCAAGATTTCCTACTTCCTTCTCAACTTCCTTAAGAATCTCACAGGATTTCACTAAATCTTTCATGGCATTATGGTCATCATATAACGGACGGTCAACATCAAGGAATTCAACATATTTCCTGATTACTTCCTTAGCTTTTGTAACACCTTTCCCAAAACTGTAATCCCTGAAATCGAGGGCTTGCGCAGCAGCCATAAATTCAATACCCAAAATTCCATATGCATTATCGAGAATCTGGAAATTTTTAATTGCTGTGTTCATTCCCATCGACACAAAATCTTCCTGGTCAGCCGCGGCAGGTATTGATTGTATTGAAGCAGGAGTTGAGAGAATTCGTTGTTCAACAATTTGCATATCGGCAGTATATTGGCTTAACATTAAACCGGAAAACATACCGGCTCCTTTTGTTAAAAATGCAGGTAAGCCTACACTCAATGCCGGATTATTCAAACGGTTCATTCTCCGTTCTGACATTACGCTTATCATTGTAATTACCATGCCAGCCATGTCCATGGGAACAGAAACAGGTGACCCCTGGAAATTTGCTCCTGACAATTGCAGATCTTCGTCTGGAAAGAAAATTGGGTTATCACCAACTCCATTCAATTCAATTTCAACTTGCGATTTCGCATATTCTAAAGCATCGTGAGCAGCACCAATAACCTGGGGAGTTGATCTCATTGAATAAGCATCCTGCACTTTGCATTTTACTTTATTTTCCTTTAAATCACCTCCTGCCACTAGTTTATTTATTGCTTTTGCACTTCGTACCGCTCCGGAAAATCCTCTTACTTCGTGCAATTTAGCATTATAAGGCTTCATATTAGCTTTCAATGCTTCTAACGACATTGCTGCAGCAATTTCAGCTTGTTTTAACCAGTTATTTGCATCGTAAAGGAATAAAGCGCTCATGGCAGTTAATACATTTGATCCATTAATTGTAGCCAAACCATCACGTGCCTCTAATCCGGGAATTGTAATACCGGCTTTATCCATAGCTTCTTTTCCTTCTAATAATTCACCCTTATAATATGCTTTTCCTTCACCCATTAATAATAAAGCAATTTGCGACATCGGGGCCAAATCACCTGAGGCTCCTACTGAACCTTTTTGACATACATAAGGAGTAAGCCCTTTATTTAACATCTCAACAAGTGTCTGGGTAATTTTTGGCCGGCAACCTGAATTTCCGTGTGCATGAACATTAATCCTGCCTAACATTGCTCCTCTAACATACTCAATGGGCATAGCTTCACCAATGCCAGCAGCATGATTGTATATTAAATACTTCTGAAAATCTTTTACCTGATCATCGTTTAAAACCACTTCAGAGAATTCCCCTATCCCTGTATTTACACCATACATGATTTCCCCTGCTCTAATTTTTCGCTCAAGCATTGCACGGCAGGTTTTTATTTTTTCCAAAGCATCCGGGCGAATCTTAACTTTTTGATTGTTTCTTGCAACGTTTACAACATCTTTAATGCTGAGGCCAGAACCTTTTATTATTAGTGTCATGATTCGTATTTTTTAAATGAAGGGCTAAAAATAACGAATCAGTTATAGAAAAAAAAAAGTTTTAGAGTAATTGTTAAGATGTAATTTGATAAGTAATTTCTATAAAGAAGAAATAATATTCTGCTAAATTCTTAATTTATATTCTTAATAATCTTTTAAATCCAGTCATTTCAATATTAGAAGCATTAAAAATTCCGGATTTATTATCGGCTATTATTTTGGCAATAATATATTTTAACAATTTAAACGACAACTCGTCTTTGTGCACATAGTCATATGCCCCGCCTTGTAAAGCTTTTAAAGCTATTCCAATATCTTCACTGGTTGTAAGCATTATTACATATATATTATCAATACGGTTTTTTATTGTGTTTAACAGCTGAATCCCGTCTGTATCTCCAAGTTCATAATCCATTATTACAATATCCGGATGTAAATGTAATTGATCAATACATTCATCTCCAGTTTGAAAAGACTTGAAGTTATTTAGGTTATTAAGACTTAAATGTTCTTCAATCATTGTTAAAAACAGCGGATTGTCCTCAATGATAAAAATTAAGGGATACTTACCTTCTCTCATAATTATAATATAACAGTTTTTTCAATAACAAAATAAACAATTAAAAATGATGAATGCAAAATTTTCTTCAAGCTAAATACCTAAAACACTGAATCTCAATTAAATAAACATCATAAAAAATCAATAAACCTAAATTTTTTATACCAATGACTTTCAATTATCTTTGCAACAGGAATTTAAAATATATCCATAAAATATTTGTTATATGGAATTATTAAAATTTTTAATATCAAAAGTGTTTTTAAAAAATCTATTGCTTGCAATTATTATTGTGCCCCTGGTATTATGGCTAATATTTGTGGTGTTAAAAATATATACACATCATGGACAGGCATTTCCTGTTCCTGATTTCAGTAATAAAACAAAGGAAGAAGTAGCATTAATTTGTATTGATAAAGATTTGAGATTTGAAATTGTTGATTCAATATTCTTGGAAAACAAAAAGCGAGGCACCATAGTTGATCAAAATCCTAAACCCGGTTTCAAAGTAAAACAAAACAGGACAATTTTTTTGACCATAAATGCGTTTAATCAGTTAAAAGTTAAAATGCCAAATGTTGTAGGTGGTTCGGCCAGGCAGGCAAAAGCCAGGTTTGAAGCGCTGGGATTAAAAATTGGAAAGCTTATATATGTTCAGGATTTTGCCAGAAATAATATTTTAGGGCAGCATTTAAATGGTAAAAAAATTGAAAAGGATGAATTAGTTGAAAAGGGATCCTATATTGACCTTGTTGTTGGCAATGGGATGTCAAACTCAAAAACAGGAATTCCAAACCTGGTTGGGCTCACTTTTAATGAAGCAAGAGAAGATATTACCGATGCTTTCCTGAATTTTGGAAAATGTTATTATGATGAATCAATTGAAACTTACCAGGATTCAATGTCAGCGAAAGTTTGGCGTCAATATCCAACATATGTTTATGGTAAAACAATGAGGTTGGGACAAAATGTAAATCTTTATTTAACAATAAATGTAGAAAAATTGCCAATTGAAAATATTATAAGCGCTAGCAACAATAAATAAAATGGGGTTAAAAAGAATTTCAATATTAGTAATAATAAATTTCGTTGTATTTAATTTGCTATATACACAGGAAGTTTTAATTGATCTT
>DAOVJU010000191.1 GCA_030632095.1 Chlorobiota bacterium | reverse complement strand
TAATCATTAAATATTAAAGGTTTTCGTTTTTTAACACAATCTGTCCAGATTCCTGCATTGCCAATCGGGTAATGATCGTTGTAAATAGCCGTGCAATTCTTCATGGTATTGGCCGTCCATGCTTTTAACTCGATAGTATTCTGATCATCGTTTACAAGATGAAAAAATCCGGCTTTGCTCCCGGTTAATTGCTCAGCTTCCTCTAACATCAGATCAATTAAGCTATTGGATGATAAGGTTTGTGCTTTATCAGAAAACAGCATTACAGTTTCCATGACTTCATTGACACGTTTTTTTTCCGTGATATCTTCCCTAATTGCTACAAAATGGGAAATTTTGCCATCGCTTAACATGGGTGAAATAGAAGCTCTTTCCCAGTATAATTCACCGTTTTTTTTCTTGTTATGAAATTCGCCATGCCAGGTTTCACCATTCAAAATAGTATCCCACAAATTTTCATAAAAACCATCACTATGCGTACCTGATTTCAATATCCGGGGATTCTTATTGATTGCTTCTATATAAGAAAACCCTGTTAAGCCGGTAAATTTGTTATTTACATATTCAATATTTCCATTAATGTCAGTTATTACTACCGATGCCGGGCTCTGCTCAACTGAAAGTGATAGTTTTTGTATTTCTTTTTCCCATTGTATTCTTTGAATTGTTATTGCAATTTGGTTAGCAATAAAGTCCATTAGTTCTTTATCATTTTCTGAATATGCATTTTTTTTCTTATAATCCTGAAGACACATTATACCAATCACATCATTCTTAATAACTAAAGGTACTCCAAGCCAGGTTTTTGCTATTGTTCCGGTAGATTTTGCAGCCCATTTTTTCAGCTGGGTTTTTATCATTTTTTCAGATAAGAGGAGCGATTTTTTATTACTAATTACTAAAGAGGTAAGCGTGTTTTTAGCTGAAACATTCTTAAAATCATCCTTTTCGTCCATCATATAAGGAAAATGAAGCATGTCATCATTTTCATTATAAAGAGAAATAAAGAAATTTGTGGTATCGATTATCCTGGATAATTGATCTTGAATGTAAGCATAAATTGTTTCATTCTCAGCTTTAAGATGAATGGAATTTGAAATATTGAAAACTATATCCTGAACTAATTCAGCTTTTTTTCTGTCAGTTATGTCAGTAATAATAGAGTTTATAATTGAGTTTTTTGTTTCTACGTCTTCAAATTCCGTAGAATTAATAATAACATCTATCAGGCGTTTGTCTTTTCTTATCAACTTATACTCCATGTTATAAGATTTACCTGTAACAAGTATTTCACGAATCGAATTACGGGCCTTTTCAATATAGTTTTCGTGGAATATTTGATTTATAGATTTCCCGATCAATTCTTCTTTTTTATAACCAAGAATATCATAAGATTGATTGTTACAATTTAAAATTATTCCTTCAGGAGTTATAGTTGTATTTAAATTAGCCGAAGATTCGTAAATAGTCCGGTACATTACCGAGCTTTTCTTTAACGCTTCCTGTGCTATTTGTCTTTGTAATGCAATAGATGCCTGATGGGCAAATGTTTCAATTATTTCGGTATTTGTTAATTCTTCGCCTTTTGGTAAAAGAATAACAGCATTTCCATAAATTTCTTTTTTATAAGTAAATGCAATAGAATATCCTTGTTCAAAATTTAAAAGCTTTTCAATTCTAAGGACAATTTTATCAGGAATTTGATCAAAAGTTAATTCATTAATTCCACCTTCTATATGTTTAAGTTTTCCATCTTTTAGTGGTTCAATATCTTCCCTATCTATATTAAAAGTGTGTCCAATATATTTTTCCTGTAAAACCTTTTTAGTTTTTTCCAATTTTTCATCAAGGCCAAAAACACATTCTGTTATTGCTTGTTCCTTTTTTTCGTTAATTGAGTGGACTATAACTACACAGCTTGGAGCTAATTTATTTAGGCTTTCTCCTAAATATTCATAAATATTAATATCATCCGGTAAATCAACAAATTGAAGAGCTGTTTCGGATAAAAATTCAATACTCTTAAAATGTTCAATTTCGCGCTTCCGCGATTCAACCTCATCGGTAATATCTTCTATCCAACCTTCATAATATAATATTCTGTTTTTCTCATCGCGTATTACTTGTGCAGACTCGCGCGTGTAGAATTTAGTACCATCAAATCTATAAGCTACATCCTCATATCCTAATATTTTATCATTCTTTTCTAAAAGGTTTTTAAATTCTTTTCTATCTTTTATAGCTGATTTTTTACTTTCAACTTTCCCGACTTTAATCATTTCTTCAATGGAATCCATTCCAAACATCTTAAGTAAAGGAGGATTTGCCAATAAAAATTCACCTTCAGGTGTTGTTCTGTATATGCCTATTGTAGCATTCTCATATAGTTTCCTAAACTGTTCTTCGTTGGCTTTCAAGTCTTGAATAGCCTGCTTGCGTTGTTCTTCCATATCAACGTTATACAATGCGAATGCTATATCTTCTGCAACTTCTTTAAAAAGAGACTGTTCTTCTTTATCCACGATATGATCTATATGCAATAAGACATTTATAACTCCATAACACTTTCCACCCGATTTCAATCCCATAGCCATTACTCCAAACTCATTTCCTTTATATGATTTTAAATTTGGGCAGCCCTTGCAATCTGCATCAACATCTTTAATTAAAACAACATCGTCAGATTGAAGGGCTTTCATAAAGCAATAAGGAGAATAATCGTGTAAAAAATTGTCATCTAATTTTAAAAATTCATTTTTAAAACCATCTTCAACAAAATCAATGATCTTAGCTTCATCATCCAAAAGGGCGATCCAGGCGCTATGGAAGCCACGGGTTTTAATAAAATTTTTGCAGGCTTTTTTGATCAAAACCTTGCGGTCTTTTTCTTTTATGATAAGCTGGTTGATATTTCGGATGGCACGAAGAACCGCGTTTATATGTTCTATCCTTCGTGTCCGTTCCTCAACCTTTTTTTCAAGGTTTTTATTTAATTCATTTAGTTTAAATTGAATTTGCCTTAATTCTTCATTTGCTTCTATAAGTTCTTTGTTTTTACCTACTGCACTTTCATAAGTAGAAAAAAGAAGATCAAGTATTTGCAATCGTGAAGAAGTTATTAAATGCTTTTTACCTGCAAAAATTATTTCAAGACCAAGCTTAGTACTGGATTCTAGTCTGTGATTATAATTCAAATACAGATATTCAATTCTTGAAAGCAAAAAACCTTCACTGTAAGGTTTTGTTATGAAGCTGTCTGCACTACACTCCAGACCCTTAAGAACATCTTCAGGGTCTGACAAAGATGTCAGTAGAATAACAGGAATATTTTTTAGTTTTTCATCAGATTTAACATGATTACAAAACTCATAACCATCCATATCCGGCATGACAATATCGCTAACAATAACGTCAGGAACTGACTTTTTTAATAATAGTAAAGCTTCATTACCATTATTGGCATGGCTAACTTTGTAATGGTTTTTTTCTAATATATACTTTAATTCTTCAGCCTGTGTCTTGCTATCCTCCAGAATTAAAACATTAATATCATTTTTCATTATTATTCCTCCATTTTATATACTATTTGATATATTTTACCATAAAATTCTTCATCGTAAATTTTTTTCTAGTGACAGTAAAATATCTGCAATTTCATCAGTATCTTGAATATATTCAGCTGCACCCAGTTTAATAGCTTCACCCGGCATACCGTGAACTAGTGAACTTGCTTTATCCTGAGCAATTGTTAAAGCACCTGCATCCCTGAGGATTTTCAGTTCTTTTGCCCCGTCAGTACCCATTCCGGTAAATATCATAGCTATTGTATCTTTCCCATAGTTTTTGGCAAGACTGCTGAAAAGATGAGCAACTGATGGACATAAATTACCCAATCTGTTCTCACATTCAATAAGTTTGATTTTAAAATCACTTATTCCCAGGTGATGATGATCGGGTGCAAAATAAATATGACCCGGGAGTATAGTTTCTACTTCAGCAGCAATATGTACCGGGATAAATAAAAGACGGCTCAACCAGTTAACCAGGCCTTCCAGAAAACCTTCGGTGATATGTTGAACCACCAAAATAGGGTATGGAAAATTTTCGGTGATTTTTGAAAATATCTTTTTAAGTACCTGTGGGCCTCCTGAAGAAATTCCAATGGCAACTATCTTTTTGTTATAAAATTTACTTAGTGAAGGTTGACGCTTATCAGATACCCGTTTTATTTGTGGTATTTTTTCTTTAACTGGTTTTCGGGTAATAACCTTTACCTCGGATAATACTTTAATCATTGTAAGCAGTTTGTCTTTATTTGCTTTTTCATTGTGATGGCCAATGCCTGCCGGTTTTTCAATAATTGAGAGGGCGCCTGAGGCTAAAGCTTCCATCGAAATTTTCAACTCACGGGTATTTCGGCTGGCTGTAACAATAATTATTGGTGCAGGTGTGGTTGACATAATTATTCTTGTTGCTTCCAACCCATCCATAATTGGCATATCGATATCCATTGTAATAACATCAGGTTTATTTTCTTTTATAAAATCAATTGCCTGTTTTCCGTTGCTTACATTTCCAATAACCTGGATTTTTGGATCCTGGCTAATAATATATTCCAAATATTCACTTACTACTCTTGAATCTTCAACAATTAGTACTTTTATCATAAGGTTTCAAGTTTCAGGTTTCAGGTTTCAAGTTTGTTATTCATTTTAAGTATTTATTTGCCCTTCGGGCGTTATTCGCTTTGCTGTCATTTACTTCGTGTCATTCGATTGTCATTTAGTTATTTTACCACCGAATGACTACTGAATGGCCATCAAGTGACCATTTTTCTTATTAAACCAACCTCTCTATAATCTCCAACAAATTACTCTGATCAAAACTGCTTTTAATTATATAAGCATTTGCTCCAACATCAATACCTCTTTCCCTGTCTTCGCGCTTCGAAAATGAGGTAACCAACACAACTGGCATTTCGGATAAAACCTTATCGGAACGAATTTTTTGAGTAAGGTCAAACCCATTCATCCGGGGCATATCAATATCGGAAACAACCGCGTTAAAAGCACTTTCTTTTAGCTTCGTAAATCCATCAACTCCATCAATAGCGGTTGTAACCAGATAATCTGCCGTTTCTAAAATACTTTTTAAAAGCATTCTGGAAGTGATAGAATCCTCCACTACAAGAACTGATTTCTGCTTTTCTTCAGTTTTTTCTGCTACTTTTTGTTGTGTTACTGTAACAGTTTGCTTTAATGCTGATTTTAATAAATCGGATATATTTAAAATAGGAACAACTTTACCTGAACCAAGAACAGTGGCACCGGATATATTCCTGACCCGGGCAAGATGTTTATTGAAATTTTTAACCAGCACTTCCTGTTCATCTATTATTTCATCAATTGCAAAACCGATTTGCCTATTATTTAAGCCAAAAATTAAAGTCTGTATATATTCCGAATCGGTTTCTTTTATCGGCAATTCAAGTATATTACTTAGATTTACAAATGGAATAACCTGCCCGTCAAAAGGCATTGTAGCTTTATTTTCTACTGTTTTTACTTCTTCTTTATTCAGTCTAAGTGCCCTTTGTACTTTTGCAGTCGGTACAATAAATTCCTTTTCAGAAACTTTTATTAAAACACCTCTGAAGGTAACCAGGGATAAAGGTAGTTCTATTCTAAATGTTGTTCCCCTGTCTTTTTCAGATTCCACAATTACAGAACCCCCAAGCTGATCTATTTTTTCCTGAACAATAGCCAAACCCAAACCTCTTCCTGAAATATCAGTGACTATTTCACTGGTTGAAACCCCTGATCTGAAAATATAAAATAATAATTCCTTTTCCGAAATTTTCCCGGCTTCTTCGTTAGAAATTTTCTCATTTTTAATATAAATATCTTTTAATTTTTTAGTGTTTATGCCTGCACCATCATCAGAAATTAAAACCTGAACTTTATTATTTTCAAGGCGTTCGATATCAAATGTAATTGTACCTTTTCTTGCTTTGCTTTTCGAAAGCCTGATATCAGGTTTTTCAATGCCGTAATCAATGCAGTTCCTCAAAAGATGCATAAGCGGATTTCGCATTTCTTCCAGTATCCTCCGGTCAATTTCGGTGTCGTCACCTGTTACAATAAAATCAATTTCCTTTTCTTTATCCTTTGCCAGATCGCGGACAGCTTTTGGAAAAACATTCAAAAGAGTTGAAAAAGGAACCGTAATTATTTCCTTTACATCATCAAGAAGGGTTTCAATTTTGGCACCGGAAGAATAGGCCTCCTGGTGGGAAAATTTTCTTAATTCAGAAAGTTCATTCTCGATGATTTTAATATGGGAATTGGCCCACTCATAAAATTGAATAATTTTGGCGATATCCTGTTCTTCTTTTGATAAGGCTCCTTCTTTCTCTTTCTTTTCCATGATTTGTCTGACATTTCTTACAGATGAAAAAACTTCAGAGGATTTTTTGTTCCATATATTTAGTTTTTCCAGTGTAAGCCTTAAATTTTCGATTCGTTGAAAAGATGTCAGCTTCAGTGAAAGCATTTCCTCGGCCTGAAATAACAGATTATCAAGTTTTTTGGTTGACACCCTGATAGTTTCGGTAGAAGCTTTCCTGGTTTTAGAAACTTTTTCTTTTTTCTCAGAAACAACTTCCGGTTTTTCTTTTTCTCTATT
>DAOVJU010000271.1 GCA_030632095.1 Chlorobiota bacterium | reverse complement strand
TGATGGCATAGCCAAACTATTTGTGGATTTTTTAAGCGTAATATACAGTTCAAAAGATATAAAAAAGAAATACCTGAAATTCAAATACGCAGCAAAGCTTCATCCTGAAGAAATACAGGAAAAATACCTGAGAGAAGCCCTGATGATGAGTAAAGCAATGGACATAAAAACGCTTGAAAAATTAAAAAACCTGCCCGATTTGGAAAAATGCAAAAAAGAAAAAGAAATTGAAGCATACATACAAACAATGGATAAAAAAGATGATGAATCATTATATTTTTCGAAAGCATTAAATTATATTTTACAAAATAAATACAAAGAAGCAATTACTGCATATCAAAAAACCATAGACATAAATCCTAAAAAGGAAGAGGCTTATTATAATATGGGAATTGCTTATCGCAGATTAAAAAAATACAAAGAAGCAATAGCTGTATATCAAAAAACAATAGATATAAATCCGAAAAATGATAGTGCTCATTATAATATGGGAAATGCTTATAATGAATTAAAAAAATATAAAGAAGCAATAGCTGCTTATCAAAAAGCAATAGACATAAATCCGAAAAATGATAGTGCTTATTATAATATGGGAATTGCCTATAATGAATTAAAAAAATATAAAGAAGCAATAGCTGCTTATCAAAATGCAATAGATATAAACCCAAAAAAAGATAGTGCTTATTATAATATGGGAATTCCTTATCATAGATTAAAAAAATACAAAGAAGCAATAGCTGCATATCAAAAAGCCATAGACATCAATCCGAAAAAGGAAAAAGCTTATAATAATATGGGATATGCTTACATGAAAATGGAAAAATTTGAAAAAGCCCTGGATATATTTAAGCAAGGTTTAGAGATAAACAAAGACAATGTAAAATTAAATGTCAATTTACTGCATACATTCATCATCACCAATGAATACAATGCCTGCAAAACACAGTTAGCCCGTTCTCTCAAAAAAGTAAAAGATACTGACTGGTTGCAAGCCCTAATTACAGAAGATATATTATTTCCTCTGTTCAGGTATGGCTCTTTGACTTATATACCATCCTTTTTCCCTTATTTGATAGAAATACTTAAAAAAGAAAAAAGAGAAGAAGTCTTATGGAAAGCTTTTCCACAAGCCATTTTTGAACTACTTGTACAGATAGAGCAATATGACAGGGAACGCCTTGCCGGTATAGAAAAGCTGTTAATAACAGCATTGTCGGAAGAAAAGAAAATGACAATCTCATTAATGATGTTAAACGTAGGTATCCGTTACCTGAAAGAGAAAGATAAACGAGCCATCTACGACTTGAGCAAAGAGGAGCGAAAAGTATTTACGGAGTTTGTAATAGAACCCAGGGGGAATGAAGAATAACAATTTATCATCCCTAACTCAAAAACAGAATTTTTGCAATACATAAAATATGCAATATCATTAGTATTTTTTTAGCATTTTATATATTTCATATGCCTTAGTATTATCATACGAAATAATAATTTTATTGGTATATTTTGAAATTAATCTTGATGCTTTTTTAAGATTCTCCAAATCAACATCCTGGGCATAAAGCATGATATAAAAAGCTTTTTTTAATCGTTTTTCAAAAGCGTGTGCCAAAATATCGATCCAATACAACGATTGATAACTAATATCATATAATGGAATTAGAAAAAAATCTACAAATTGAGATAAGGTATCAATATCTATTCCATATCTTTCCTGGTAAAACGGGTCGGGATATAAAGTTAAAGACAATTGCTTTCGTGTTATTTCTGAAATTTGTTTAACAATATTAGTCGTTTCGTTCGTTCTAAACTTGTTGAAATTTAAACCGCTTTTTTTCATTTTTGCAATACATTGGTTACAAACACAGTAATCAACACCTGGCATACTAATAGAATCAAGATGAAAGCCTGCTATATTATATTTATCGGTTTTTTCAATCAGATCAAAAAGTTTCGTACGATATGCTGTATGACTACGGCAGATCCAATCACAATATAAAGTATTATCTTCGGTACGTAAAGCCCTGTTTTTACCTGAGAAAGACACTAATCCTGGATTTTGATTTGCTGTTTCATTATCTGCAAAGCAACTTATTATATTATGTGAGTTTTCTACAGGATCATTTATCTCACCTGTTACCTCTTTCAAATAATTGAAATAAATATCAAAACCCTCAGGTATTTCTGCATTATGTGAATATATTCCAATGTTAAAATTTTGCATTAATTTCAAGTTAGATTTTTTCTGGCCTGTATTACAACAAAACTACCTTTTCCATATCCTGTTAAAACATCCTGAACTTTGTTTATTTTATCAATTTCCCCAAAAACGGTTTGATATGTATTTACAATTTCAAATCCTGTATTAATTAAAATTTCATATAATTCTTCTGTTCCGTAAAATGTAGCCTCTTTGTAAAAAATACTTTCATCTTTATGTTCTAAATATATCTTTCCAACAGGACTGTTTTTATCAACAAATCCAATAATTAAATTGCCGGCGTTTTTTAAAACCCTGTTTACTTCCTTGAAAGATTTGTAAATATCATCAACAAAACAAATTGTAGTAATCATTAATGCAAAATCTTTACTTTTATCTGAATAAGGTAAGTTTTCGGCTACTGCATCGACAACCTCAATATTTCTTTGCTTAGCTTTATCACGCATTGGCCGTGAAGGTTCTATTCCTTCAGTAATTCCTAATGGTTCAGCAAAAATTCCACTTCCTACACCAATTTCAACTCCTTTTCCATGAACAGGCAATACTTTTTTAATAGCATTTAATTCTGACTGGAAAGCATATTTGTTTTGAACAAACCAATTATCATATTCATTTGCGAAATTGTCAAAAGGTTTCGTTTTAGGCATGTTTTACTATTTTATTATTTTAAAATTGTTTTATTGCAACTAATCAGTGCTAATTTTCATTACATAAATATGATAACTTATTTGGTTATTGGTTTGTTAGTTATTGGTTGTAGTTATTTGTTTTCTTGTTTTTGTTGTTTGTTCATTTGTTTTCTTTGTTCGTTTTTCTAAACTTATAATAATAATAATAAACTCAAATCGCAAAAATACAACTACAAACCATAACCAGAAACCAATAAACCATAACTACAAACCAATAAACTAAGAACTAAGTATTCAAATTTTCTATAAAACTGAAAATCAATATTTAATGTATAACGAAACTGATTAGTTACGTTTTATTTAATTTCAAAAATATTTCCGCTTTTGTCTTTAATAAAAACTAAATCTGAAGATTCTCGTTTAATACGGATACATTCATAAGCTTTTTGTTCTGCTTTTTTGATAAATTCCTCACGATTTTTCATCGAAATACAAATATGCCTATAACCTTGCTTGTATTGTTTTTTAGTTACAAATATTTCAAAAATCAGTTCATCTTTTTGCATTAAAAAAACAGATATTTCCTGTGAGATATTAAATATTTGTTCAGTAAGAGCTTTATTCAATATAAAACTTCTTACTTCATTCATTTCAAGAATGTTATAATAAAACTCTTTGATTTCTGACTTATTTGAGACAGAAATTGCAATGTGCTCTAATTTCATATTTAGATAATTTTTTAAATATGTTTAGTATATATTAACATTAAAATTTAATAAAACTAAGTGTTAAACTTTTACTGCAACCACTTTTTTTATTTCAGGAAATTCACTTTTGAAATATTGTGTAATGCCTCCTTTTAAAGCAAAAGCGCTTCTTGGACAAGTCTTACAAGCACCAATCAAACGAACTTTTATGATAAAATCGCTTGTAACTTCAACTATTTCAATATCTCCTCCATCTGCTTGTAAATGAGGCCTTATTGTTTCAAGAGAAAGGATGATTTTATCTTTTAATTCTGAAAGTTCAATGTTTTCCATGATAAATTTTTAATGTTTAATAATATTAGTGTCAAGTCAAGCTTATTTTGACGCATCCCTTTACTGCCCTTCGGTCGCCGAAGGCGCTGCCCAAACCCCTAAAAGAGAAATCCATCCCGCGTGGGTTGTTTCCTCCCGATAACTATCGGAAAGGGAATAAAAGGGCAAGTGATGGGAAACGACACTTTTAATGCGACACAACACTAATGGTCACATAGGTTTTGTCCTGTTTGAAGCTGATTATTAAAATATTGCTCTACTAATATTTTAGGCGAATCGGCATTTACTCCTACACAAACTTCAATATTATTTTGAGCAAACAATTCCTGTGCTTTAATTCCCATTCCACCTGCAATAATTGTTTCTACACCTATATCAGCAAGGAATTTTGGATAAACGCCCGGCTGATGAACTGGAGGAGATACAAATTCTTCTTTTACAATACTATTGTCTTGTGTTTCAATAATTGCGAATTTTTCGCAATGCCCAAAATGCAGGGTTAACTTGCCATTAACTGTTGGAACTGCAAATAATTTTTTCATTCTTTTTAAATTTTATTGGTTATTAAATATTTATTTATGTTTTACCTGATAAAATATACCTCTTTCCTGACGTGACGGTTCTATTTTATTTTCTGCTTCTAAAACATCAAGGTATTTGTTTATTTCATTAACATGCATACCCAATATTCCGGATAAATCATCAAGTGTACAAGGCCTCCTTAAAATAGTTTCAAGTATGGCCGATTCAGTATCGTTTCTATATGATTTGATATTTTTCCTAACGGGAGCAGAAGCAATAACTTCTATATTATCAAATTCCAGATAGTCTGCAATCTTATGTAATTCATTATAATCAGCCGCCCGAATTCCGGCTATTGTTCCTGGCCTGTCTAAAGTATTTAATTGAACCTGATCAGGTGCTATTTTTTCAATTGCTTTTTTCAAAGCATCTAAATCCTGTTTACTATCATTATATCCGGGAATTATTAATACCTCAAGCCATATTTTGTCTGGAAATTCATTTCTGAAGTCAATAAGGCCCTGAATGTATTTCTTAACCCTAAGTTGTGATTCCGGCCTGTTAATTTTTTGAAATGAATGATCAGTAGCAGCGTCCAATGAAGGAAGAACGACATCTGCATTTAATAATTCGGCACGTACCTGTTTATCATAAAGCAATGTCCCGTTGGTTAAAACAGCAACCGGAATATTCGGTTTTTTAATCTTAATAAATTGAATTACATCCCCAATACGTGAATTAAGAGTTGGTTCGCCAGAACCGGAAAAAGTAATATAATCAGGATCGGGATTATTAGTAAAATAATGGTTTAATTCCTTTATTATTTTATCGTAAGGAATATACTCCCTTCTTTCAGTTGTTAATTTTGTAGTATGGCCTACTTCGCAATAAACACAGTCAAGTGAACACACTTTTTGAGGGACTAAATCTACACCTAGAGACATTCCTAAGCGTCGAGAAGGTACCGGCCCGAAAAGATATTTGTACATTATTATTACTATTAATTATATTCCAACCTGGTTTTTTCATCAGCCATTGTTGGTTTTATTATTTCTTTCCATTCCTGAGATTTCCAGGTAGCTAAATTGGTATGCGTATTTA